>CAKZNR010000001.1 GCA_937129725.1 uncultured Cellvibrionales bacterium
CCGGCTTTATCTATCTGGACGACATTTTTGCCCAACACCTGGTGCACAAGACAGCGCTGTCTATTGTCGCCCTGGCCGTATTCAGCCTGCTCTCCATAGGGCATTGGGTGCAGGGATGGCGAGGCAAACGCATCATGCGCGGCGTGGTTTTTGCATACCTGATGCTGAGCCTGGGTTTTGTCGGCAGCAAAATGGTACTGGAGTGGATTCTGGGCTAGTTTTTCGAGCTTGCCAGCCCTGACAATCTGGTTCACCATTAGCGGCCCATATCAATCGAGGACGCGCCGCGTTGAACGACGCCTCCACGGGTAGCCTGCTAGTTTTTCTGGCTTGCCTGATCGCTCTTTCCGCTTTTTTTTCCAGCTCAGAGACAGCCATGCTGTCCCTAAACCGTTTTCGGCTACGCCATTTGCGCAAGCATCATCGCGGCGCAAACCGGGCGGCAAAATTGCTGGAACGACCCGACCGGCTGATAGGCCTGATTCTTATCGGAAACAATGCCGTCAACATTCTGGCAGCACTGGTGGCCGGTATCGTGTTTGGCCGCTGGTTTGGCGAAGAGGCGGGCATCTGGCTGACAACCATATTGCTAACGCTGATTATGCTGGTGTTTGCCGAGGTGACACCAAAAACCCTTGCAGCGATTCACCCGGAAAAACTGGCCTTTCCCTACAGCCGTGTGCTGGGAATTTTGCTGCATCCCCTGTCACCCGTGTCCTGGCTGGTAGTGATGGTGAACTGGGTAACCAACGCCATTGTGCGACTATTTGGCGTAAACCCGACCGAAGCCAGCCGCGAGCAAATCAGCCCGGATGAATTGCGCACCGTGGTAGACGAGGCAGGCCACCTTATCCCCGACCAGCATCAGCACATGTTGATTAATATCCTCGACCTGGAAAGCATGAGCGTCAATGACATCATGATTCCGCGCAACGAGATTTTCGGTCTCGACCTTGAGCAAGACCTGGACCTGCTGATTCGCCAAATTCTGGACAGTGACTACACCCGACTTCCCGTATTCGAAGGCGATATCAACAATATTGTTGGCACGCTGCACCTGAGGCGAATGAACCGGGTGCTGAGATCAGGCAGTGAGCAAATCACCAAGGAAGCCATCAAACGCTTCACTCGAAGCCCCTATTTCGTTCCTGAAAACACACCCCTTTCACTGCAACTGGTGAACTTCCAGAAAAAGAAACACCGCATCGGTTTTGTGGTGGACGAGTACGGTGACATTGAAGGCCTGGTTACTCTGGACGACCTTCTGGAAGAGATTGTGGGCGACTTCACCACCTCCGTCGCCGACGACGAAGAGGAGATCGTGCAAATTTCCGACCGCGAATACCTGGTGGAGGGAAGTTCGCTGATTCGCGACCTGAATAAGGAAACCGGCTGGAAGCTGCCATTGGATGGGCCGAAAACAGTCAGCGGGTTGGTTATTGAAGAGTTGGAGTCAATTCCGGACGCGCCGGTCTGTTTTGACCTGGGGAATTTGCGCTTTGAAACTCTGGCCATCGGCGAAAAAGTAATCGACCAGTGCCGCATATGGCAATTTCGCGGTCCCAGCCAGGACGAGCCCGATCAGGATACCTGATCGCGCCCGGCGTCCTTTCGGCGCTGCTCAATGCGCTGCCAGGCCTGCTGCCGCTCTTCTTCGCTGTATAAGCGCCAGAAACTGATCTCGTCGACGTTGCGCAAACACCCAACGCATAATTCGTCTTCGCCAATCCGGCAAACACCAATGCAGGGCGTCGCTATCGGCTGGTAGTCGCTCAAAGTCGTTCCTCCAGGGTTTTCATGGCCCATTCTCCGGGCCCTTGTGGGTGACTGCAAACCCGACCACAGAATTCCGCCAGAATAAGTGCTGTGAGCCCCCAGATTTCGTGTTCCTGCCAGAACCAGGCAGGCATATGGTAGCGCACCCCATTGCGCTCGATTCTATCGATACGCTGGGGGGCTTGTTCGAAAAAGTAGCTCAGCGGCACATGAAAAATTGCATCAATTTCGTCTGGAGAAGCAACGGGGGTAATGGCCGCATCAACCAGGCCGGCAAAGGGAGTTACCCCTACTCCGTTGCGTGACACACGGCGATTGAGGCCAGCAACCAGCTTGACGGCGCTGGCCGGTACTCCGATTTCTTCCTCGGTTTCACGCACGGCTGTGTCGTGCAGCCCGACGTCGGCCTGTTCCCACATACCGCCGGGAAAGGAAACCTGCCCGGGGTGACTGGCCAGGTGCATGGCCCTGCGGGTAAGAATCAGTTGCGGGTCGCTTTCTGCAGTTACCGGAATCAGCACCGCCGCTTCACCCGGAAGGCTCAGACCACTCGGCGAGCCCGAAACCTGTATCGGTTCGAACACTTCATACCAACGGTTTAGATACTGCAACTTTCCCTCCCTACCGTTTCCCCGGCCAAGACGCCAAGGTATGCTGCAGTATCAGTCTATCCGACCGCTTGCCAGAAGCCATGATGAATTATTGTAATTTGTGCGCCAGTCCATTAATTACCCAGGTTCCAGAGGGCGACAACATGGAACGCCGCGTGTGCAGCTCTTGCAGCCAGGTTCATTACCTGAACCCGCGGGTGATTGTCGGCACCTTGCCGATATGGGAAGGTAAGGTGTTGCTTTGCCGTCGCAACATAGAGCCCAGGCTGGGTTTCTGGACGGTGCCGGCGGGTTTTCTTGAAATGGGCGAGAGCATGGCAGAAGGCGCCATTCGCGAGACCATCGAAGAGTCACGCGCTGCGGTGGCGGTACGCCACCTGCATGGAACCTATGACATCACTCGCATTGGTCAAATCTATGTACTGTACGTGGCCGACATGCTAAGTGACCATTTCGAGCCCACCGCAGAGTCCAGAGAAGTTGGCCTTTTTGGCAGGGATCAGATTCCCTGGGATCAGCTCGCTTTCAAGGTGGTCAAGCAGGCGCTGCTGCAGTATTTCGACGAACCCCGCCCCGCTAACGGCGACCCCTTTGGCTGGACGCCCGACTAGCCAACCCAAACCCTGGCATTGCGGAACATGCGCAACCAGGGGCCATCATCTCCCCAATTGCCCGGGTGCCAGGAATTGGTCAGGGTTCGATAGACCCTCTCGGGATGCGGCATCATGATGGTCACCCGCCCATTGGCAGCGGTGAGCCCGGTAATACCATCGGGCGACCCATTCGGATTGGCGGGATACTGTTGTGCAACCTGATGCGAACCGGTTACGTATCGCAGGGCGATTTGCCCGGCTTGCTGCGCCGAAGCCAGCTGTGAGGCGGCGGAGAACTCTGCCCGCCCCTCCCCATGCGCCACGGCCACGGGCAGCACTGACCCCGCCATTCCCTGTAGCAAAACGGAATCGGATGGCTCCACTCTCACCTGACTGACACGGGCTTCGAATTGCTCGCTGCGATTGCGCCGGAAGCGAGGCCAGCTTTCTGCGCCGGGGATCAGGGGAGCGAGATTGGCAACCATCTGGCAGCCATTGCACACGCCCAGAGTGAATCGATCCTCGTGCTCGAACCACTGACTGAAGATCTCACGTACCGGTTCTACCTGCAAGATGGAGTTGGACCAGCCCCTGCCGGCACCCAAAACATCGCCATAGGAGAAACCGCCACAGGCAACCAGGCCATGGAAACTTTGCAGATCGGTGCGCCCGGCAATCAGGTCTGACATGTGCAGGTCAACCGATTCGAACCCGGCGGCATGAAATGCTGCAGCCATTTCCATCTGGCCATTGACCCCCTGCTCTCGCAGAACGGCAACTCGAGGCCGCTGCAGGTTCAGGAAGGGTGCCGATACATCCTCGGCCGGGTTAAACCCCAAGATCGGCTGAATACGAGTATCGTCCAGCGCGATCGACTGGTACTCCTCGTCGGCGCAATCGGGATTATCCCGCTCGCGCTGCATCAAATAGCTGGTTTCGGCCCACTGCTTCTGCAGGGCTTCACGGGTTGAATCCACCAGCAGGTCTGAATCGCGGCGAACACGGATATTCTCGTCAGCCCGCGCCAGGCCCAGGCGGTGACAAACCTCAACCAGCCCAGCCTGTTTTACCAGTGACTGCCAGGCGTCTTCGCATTCGGGCGCAAGCTGAACAACCAGCCCCACCTCTTCGCTAAACAGCGCCGCCAGCGGATCTCCGTTGCCGGGTAATTCAATTTCGATCCCGCACCGGGCAGCGAACGCCATTTCGGCCAATGTCACCATTAGCCCACCGTCACTGCGGTCGTGGCAGGCCTGCAGCAGGCGCTGCTGCAAAGCTTGCTGCATAAGGTTGAACGCAGCCAACAGCAGTGCCGGTTCGTCCATATCGGCAACTTCGCTGCCCATTTGATCGTTGACTTGAGCCAGGATCGACCCCCCCAGCCGGTTTTTGCCGCGGCCCAGGTCAAGCAGGTACAGGGGCGCGTTGTCGGCCACTGTTAATTCGGGGGTTACCCCCAATCGAACATCGCGCACTGGCGCGAAGGCCGACACAATAAGGCTGGTTGGCGCAGTCACCTCTTTGTTCTGGCCGGACTCTTCCCAGGTGGTGCGCATCGACATGGAGTCCTTGCCCACCGGTATGGTCAAGCCGAGTGCGGGGCAAAACTCCATGCCCACGGCTTCTACCGTCCGGTACAGGCTGGCATCTTCCCCCGGCGCACCGGCAGCACACATCCAGTTGGCAGACAGCTTGACATTGCTGATCTCCCCAATGTCCACCGCCGCCAGGTTGGTAATGGCTTCAGCGACCGCCATGCGGCCTGATGCAGGTGCATCGAGCAGCGCCAGCGGTGTGCGTTCCCCCATGCTCATCACTTCACCCGTGAAACCCTTATAGCCGGTTGTGGTAACGGCCTGGTCGGCTACCGGTACCTGCCAGGGCCCCACCATCTGGTCGCGCACTACCATACCGGTGATGGATCGATCACCTATGGTGATGAGGAAAGATTTACTGGCCACGGCGGGGTGCTGTAAAACCTTGGCGAGCGCTTGCTCGGCAGACAGGTCCAGCTGCAGTGGCTGACTGGGCGCAACCAGGCTTTGCACATCCCGATGCATCTTGGGCGGCTTGCCAAACAACACCGCCATCGGCAAATTAACCGGGTTCTGCTTCAACAGCGGGTCGGTGACCTCCAGCCTGGCTTCGGCGATGCTTTCACCTACCACGGCATACACCGCGCGCTCACGCTGGCATATCGCCTCGAATGTCTGCAGGTCTTCGGGCCGAATCGAAAGCACGTAGCGCTCTTGCGCTTCATTGCTCCAGATTTCCAAAGGCGACATCCCGGGTTCCGCCGAAGGCACTGCGCGCAGATCGAAGCGGCCACCGGTACCGCCGTCTTTGACCAGTTCCGGAAGTGCGTTGGAAAGCCCACCAGCGCCCACGTCGTGAATAAAAGCAATTGGATTGTGGTCGCCCATCGCCCAGCAAGCGTCAATTACTTCCTGACAGCGCCGCTCCATTTCAGGGTTCTGGCGCTGCACTGAAGCGAAATCCAGATCTTCGCTGCTACTGCCGGAACTCATCGACGAAGCTGCCCCGCCTCCGAGCCCGATAAGCATGGCTGGACCGCCAAGCACCACCAGCTTGCAACCGGGCTCGAAGGCCGGCTTTTGCACATGCTGGTCACGGATATTGCCGTACCCGCCGGCTATCATGATGGGCTTATGATAACCCCGTCGACGGTTATCAAAGTTTTGCTCGAATGTTCGAAAATAGCCGCACAGATTGGGACGCCCGAATTCGTTGTTGAAGGCTGCGGCACCGATCGGGCCATCAATCATAATCTGGTAGGGCGTTACCATGCGACCGGGTTTACCATAGTCCTCACCTTCCCAGCTGCGCACATGCTCCGGAATGCGAAGGTTGGATACGGTAAAGCCACACAGCCCGGCCTTGGGCTTGGAGCCCTGCCCCACCGCACCTTCATCCCGGATTTCGCCACCACTGCCGGTACCTGCTCCGGCAAATGGCGAAATGGCTGTAGGATGATTGTGCGTCTCCACCTTCATCAGCAGGTGCACGGGCTCGTCGCTGAAGTGATAGCGATGATCTCGCTGCTGAACCATCCAGCGGGACGTAACCGGACCTTCCACAACGGCGGCATTATCACTGTAGGCCGACAGTACCTTCTGCCCGCCCAGCTCGTGCGTATTGCGAATCATGGCAAAGAGAGAGCGAGCCTGTTCCACGCCATCGATGGTCCATGAGGCATTAAAAATCTTGTGCCGGCAGTGTTCAGAATTGGCCTGGGCGAACATCATCAGTTCAACGTCGGTCGGCTCGCGGTCAAGATCGCGGTAAGCATCTACCAGATATTCCATCTCGTCCGGAGCCAGAGCCAGGCCCAGCTCCCTGTCTACTTCTGCGAGGGCCTGCACACCGCCCTGCAGCACACTGAGCTGGCGCATCGGCCTGGGTTGATGGTGAGAAAATAGTTGCTCTGCTGACTTAAAATCAGACAACACCGACTCGGTCATACGATCGTGCAGCGAGTCTGCCAACAGTGTCGATTGCACCGGTTGTTGGCCAGTGAAATGGTAGACCAGCCCGCGTTCCACTCTTTCCACCTGACTCAAACCACAGTGGCCTAATATATCGGTGGCCTTGGAAGACCATGGCGAAATGGTACCCAGTCGCGGCACTACCAGCAGATGTTCACCCCCGAAAAAGCCTGGCATTTCGTCAATGGCTTCCAATATTTCGCATAGACGTTGTCGGTCGGGACTTTCCAGGGAGCCAGAAAACTCCACAAAGTAGACAAAGTATGCGTCAATTGACTCTATGGATACGCCGGTGTGGCGCAGCCGCTGCAGAAATTTGCCCTTTCGAGCGGTAGAAAGTGCCTCGGCACCGCGAAGAATAAGCATCTAGAAGAATTCTGGGATGATTGGAAAGGGACAGAATTGTACTTGAAAAAACCGCATACAGCAGAGGGTATTGTGGCCAAGCGATGGGCAGATGGTGCATAGCACCCTGTTGCGAACCCGCCTGGCGCTGAAGCAGAGCCTTTATGGTGACATGGGGCTTTTCGTGCGCAAACGCACCCGACTGAAACTGGTGCTGCTGATTACTCTGGCTGTACTGGCCATGATCGTCTCCCGCCAGAGCAATCATTCCCAACTTCAGGAGGTGCTGGATCGCGGCAATCTGAAGCTGGCAACCCGCCTCGGACCCCTTATCTATTACCAGCGGGACGAGCAACCCGGCGGGCTCGACTACTACCTGGCGCTGGCGTTCGCAGAAAGCCTGGGAGTTGAACTGGAAGTCAGCCTGTTTGAAGAGCTCGACAGCCTGATCGGCAGAACCGCCAGTGGAGATTTTGATCTGGCGGCAGCCAACCTGACAGTGACGCCACAGCGAAGCGCACGACTGCACTTTACCCAGCCATATCTGCAGGTTTCCTCGGTATTAATCCAGCACTCGTCGCGCGGGGCGAAGCAAAACCTGGGGCAGATAGACGAACCCCTGATCGTGATTGAGGGCTCTTCGCACCAGGAGATACTGCAACAACAGATGGACGACTGGCCAAACCTTCAATTGGTGAAGGAACCAAATGCCATTATGTTCGAGCTTATGCAATGGGTGCAGGACCAGGAGATTGCCTACGCGGTGGTCGACTCCAGCATCTTCGAACTTGAGCGACCCTTTTTTCCGCGCGTCGAGATAGCTCTGCAACTGGACCAGCCATCGCCCGTGGCAATGGCCACGCCCGCCGATGACGACTCACTGGCCAAGGCGTTCAACCTCTTTCTGCAAGAGTTTCGTGAATCGGGCGAGCTGGATTTCCTGATTTCCAGCGTATTCAGCCACAACGAAATATTTAACGTCGCCGGGTCGCTGGTGCTTCGCGAGCGCATGGATGAAATGCTGCCTCAGCTGGAACCCCTGTTTCGCGAAGTGGCAACAGAAAAGGGTCTGGACTGGTTGCTGCTGGCAGCCGTTGCTTACCAGGAATCGCATTGGGATCCCGAGGCCCGGTCTTACACCGGGGTAAGGGGTTTGATGATGATTACTCTGCCCACCGCCGAGCAGTATGGGGTGGATAATCGACTCGATCCCGAGCAAAGCCTGCGAGCCGGGGCACAATACATATTGGATTTGAGAAGCCGTTTACCCGAACGCATTACCGAGCCGGACCGCACTAAACTGGCACTGGCGGCATACAACATTGGCATGAGGCACCTTGAGGACGCCCGGGTGCTGACCGACCGGGCCGGACGCAACCCCGATTCCTGGGATGATGTGCGTGAACATTTACCGCTGCTGCAGCAAACACCCTACTACCGCACAGTGAACCACGGGTACGCCCGAGGTACCGAAGCGGCGACCTATGTGGAAAACATCTTCCACTTCTACAACATACTGGAATCCTGGGCCTGGCAGCGTGAACTGGAGCAGCAGAATTTCCGCATGGAATTTGAAGAAGACAGGATGCCGGCAGAAGAGCGCCCCTTCCCGGCGATACTGGATCGCGCCATCGCGCCGCTCTAGCCTACTCCGAGCTGCCCAAGGTGGTTCGGCGGCGAGCAAAGAAATTGCTCAGCAAGCCTGCACACTCCTGCTGCAACAGCCCGGACTCCACCTTCACCCGATGATTTATCCAGGGCGCGTCCAGATAGCGCATGCGGGACTGCACTGCTCCGGCCTTTGGCTCGGCCGTCGCGTACACCAGCCGGTCGATGCGCGCGTGCACCATTGCGCCGGCACACATCACACAGGGTTCAAGGGTCACAAACATCTCACAACCGGGCAACCGATAATTGCCCAATTTCTGCGCCGCCTCGCGCAGGCATCGAATTTCCGCATGACCCGACGGGTCGCAACCATGTAGCTGGGCATTACCGGCAGCCGCAATAAGCTCACCCCGGCATACGATGACAGCACCCACCGGAACCTCGCCCCGAGCTTCGGCTTGCCTGGCCTGTTCAAGCGCCATTTGCATCCAGTAGGTGTCGTTCGTCGGCTCTGTCACGTCGTCAATTTGTCAAAGGGGTTTATAAGGAAAGTCAAAACCAAAGGCTGCGGGCCCTGCTGCCGCCAGCCCTTCCGCAGTTCGGTAATGTGGCGGGCACGCACAGGCCCAGACAGCAACCCGCTGGCCGTAGTGCAACCGTTCAGAATTGATTGGAGTGCCAGTCTCTGTGTCTACCAGCATAATCAGGTCGGGCACCGAAGCCAGCACTTCCTCACCCATTCGTGCCACCAGATACTCATTCTTGATGTCAATTTTCAGCGCAATTGAGCTATCGCCTGCCTGTTCGAGCAGCAATTGCCCATAGTCGAAGCCGCCGCGGGTCACCCGCTGAACATCGACCACTTTTCCTTCGTACAGCTGTTTCAAATCACCGTAGTGAGATGATGCAAAGAGAGGCTTCAATGCTTCCAGTTTGTCTGACGCTGTTCCGCGAGTCTGCCGAATACACTTGCCAATACGAATCGCAAAACTAATTGAGTTGCGCACCAGCGCAGGTCGCAATTGAGCACCACTCATGGGGTGTTCGGCAGTGAACACCATGCCACCCATAGCAATGGCCAGATTGCGAATTTGGCGTTCATAGTGAAGCGGGTCGGTCGTCTCGAAAATGGTTGCCTCGCCTCGATAGTCGATAGCAACGGCCGGTGTTGGGCGTATCCCATGCAATGCAAAGGTCATCATCTGGGCCTCTGGAAGAGCGCGGCCCATGCCATCGCCATCAATCACCGGCAACCCGGTCTCGGCAGCGGCCACCA
>CAKZNR010000002.1 GCA_937129725.1 uncultured Cellvibrionales bacterium
CTCTGCATTTATCGGTTTAACCGACTACCCCTGTGGAGGCGAACGTGAGCCTGCAGGTGAAATTGCAGGGCAGGCGCTCGGGATTCAGCTTCACTGCCAGCCTGCAAGCACAACCCGGCCGCATTACAGCGCTTTTCGGACCGTCGGGCTGCGGAAAAACCAGTTTGCTCAGGGCCATCGCCGGGCTGGATTCGATCGAGTCGGGGCAAGTGCTATGCGGCGGCGAAACATGGAATGGCGACGCTGTTTGCGTGCCGGCACACCGCCGCCACGCCGCCCTGGTGTTCCAGCGGCCGCCGCTTTTTTCCCATCTGAATGTGCAGGGCAACCTGGCATTGGCGCAGCGTTACCGTCGCCCGGGCGATGCCATCGAGCTGGACGAGCTGGTGCAGGTGTTTGACCTGACAGACTTGATGCATCGCCGTACCAACAACCTGAGCGGGGGCGAGGCGCAGCGCGTCTCTCTGGTTCGGGCGCTGGTGAGCAACCCCCGGGTGTTGCTGTTGGACGAGCCTTTGGCAGGGCTGGATCGTTGGCGCAAACAGGAAATTCTGCCCTACCTGTGCAGGTTGAAATCGCGCGTCGATATTCCAATGCTGTACGTCAGCCATTCTCTGGATGAAGTGGCAGCACTGGCCGATGAGCTGGTATTGATGCAGATGGGGCAAACGGGCCAGCAGGGAGGGCTGGCGCAAATGCTGCGACAGCAGTCCTTGCTGCAAAATATGCAGGGCGAGGAGTTTAGCTTGCTTGATGCGCAGAGCTTCCGCCGCGACGAGGCCAGGCATTTATTGTTGCTGGAGGCGGCGGGAATGGAATTTCGCTTGCCCCTGCCTGCTGCGTCGGTGGGAGAAGGGCTGAGGCTGCAGGTGAGGTCGCGCGACGTGAGCATTTGCCTGGACAGGCCACAACAAACTTCGATATTGAATATTCTGCCGGCGAAGGTGAGCGCAATTCACCCGGAACCGGAGGTTGGGCAGTGCTTGGTCGAGCTGCAAATAGGCAGTGAACTGCTGTATTCGCGCATTTCACAATGGTCCAGCGAGCAGCTGAAACTTCAGGCTGGTATGCAGGTATATGCCCAGGTGAAGGCCGCGTCACTGGCGCGTAGTTGACTGGCGTCGGATTAACAGGGCCGCTCGGGCGGCCCTGTTGATAGCTTAAAAAGCGAACTGGAATCGACCGCGCCACTCGCTGCCGCTGTCGTTGTTGGTATTGTCCTCGCCGGAGGTATAGCTGATGCCCATGCGAATATTGCTGTTCAGGTAGTAGTTCAGCCCCAACCCGGTGGCGGTCGCATCGGTTGTGCCCAGTTCAATATCACTGTAATTGCCGTCGCCAGACTCGTAGCGCACCACTACTTCCCATGCGCCGCTGGCGCTGGAAGAAGCAACCTGTTTGAAGACGCCTTTGGAGTAGGGCAGCGATTCACCGGTTAGTATGTAGCCAGCCTGCAGGTAGTAGCCGCTGAACTCGACGCCAGCTACATCCGACCGGGCATACTCGGTCTGAATGTGCAGCGGGCCGCCAACCCAGGCAAGCTCCAGCGCTGAATTGGTGACATTGTTGGCGCGGCTTGAATAGTTTGCGCCCAGGTGCAGCAAGCTATTGTCGCCCAGACCAAAGGCATGGGTGGCGCGCCCTGTTGCGGCAAGACCGTTCAGGTCGGAGTTGTCCTCAAAGAGGCCGTTGTCCTCAAAGAGGCCAAGGCTCAGGGTGGAATTCCCTACAGCTTTTGACAGCAGCAGTCCGTCGCTGCGACTAAAGCTGTATAGCTCGGCCACCGCGCTGCGCTCGAGCATGTTGATGTCTTTCGAGCTGACCAGCTGGTTCAGCCCGAAAGGTTCAAGTTGCCGGCCCAGGGTTGCGCTCCAGCCGCCAGGCAGCCCCGAGTACTTTACGTAGAGGTCCTCCGGCGTGCCGCCGTTGCCGTTGCCGATAT
Source organism: uncultured Cellvibrionales bacterium (assembly GCA_937129725.1). Taxonomy (GTDB): domain Bacteria; phylum Pseudomonadota; class Gammaproteobacteria; order Pseudomonadales; family GM7GCV1; genus JABJGI01. The sequence goes on from CAKZNR010000002.1 coordinate 1,943, forward strand.
TGAACTGTGCCTTGTAGTACCAATCACCCATTGCCATCGATGCATAGAGACGAGCACGGCGAATGTCCAGACCGTCTTCATCGACCTGATCGTTTTCTTCCGCCTGGTTGTAGTCCCATTGCAGGCGCCCACCGATGCGAAATTCGGAGTTTCCGTCCGCGCTGGAAACTACAAACTTGCCGTTGGTATTAACCTGCAAATCTTGCAAAGAGGTTGAGCCGTTTTGAGCCTGAACCAGGTTGACGGCCAACAAGAGGGGAAGTGCGAAAAGTAGACGGGTCATATGCAGATCCGGTTGAGATTTGTGACAACTCTATGACCTGAATATGACAGTTTCGTGTCAATGTGACACTTATATGTAGCTTTTATTGCGCTTAGGTGAACTTTTTGTTTCAGCCGGCAAATTGGTAGTAGGCAAGTCCTATGCTGAGGGCAATGGCCAGTGTGATGGCGATCTTGAGCGGCCAGCCGGGTTTGCGCGGAGGGCTTTCCATAATAAGGTACTTGGGTACGCGGGTTTGTTTGAAAGGCATCGATTGTCTCCAATTGCTTGGCCGTAAGTACAACCTGCCGGTGAGGCAACCGGCGGGCGGAAAATTGCAAAGCTATGGAGGAATGTGATCAATTGTGGCAGCTGGCGATTTGCGCATCCGGCTGAGGTTAGAATGCGGGGCAAGCCCGAATTCGGATATTGAGGATGGCACGAGAAATACTGCTGGTTGAAGACGAGCCGGCTATTGCAGCCAATACCACCGAGGCACTGCGCCGCAGTGGCTACGAAGTTCGCCACTTCAGCTGCGCGCAAGGGGTGATCGAAAGCTGCCAGCAGCGCCAGCCCGATTTAGCCATTATCGATATTGGCCTGGGAGACGACAGCGAGGCGGGTTTTGGCCTTTGCCGGGAGCTTCGCGCCAGCAACGCCCTGTTGCCTATCGTGTTTCTGACTGCACGCGATTCGGAAATTGATATTGTGTCTGGCTTGCGGCTGGGAGCCGATGACTACCTCACCAAAAATATTAGCCACGCCCACCTGTTGGCCCGAATTGTGGCTTTGTTGCGGCGTATGGATGCGATGCGAGCCGGCGGCGAGCAGGAAAGTTGCCTGCGCCGCGGCGACCTTGAGATAAACCAAGACCGCATGACTGCCAGCTGGCAAAGGCAACCACTGGATTTAACTGTAACCGAGTTCTGGATACTGCGTTGCCTGGCGCGCCATCCCGGCCATGTGAAGAGCCGCCAGCAACTGATGGATGCGGCAAATGTGGTGCTGGATGACAACACAATTACCTCACATATCAAACGCCTGCGGCGCAAATTCCAGCAGCTGGATCAGGGCTTCGACGCCCTTCAAACCGCCTATGGCATGGGATACCGGTGGCTCGACCCAAGCTAGGCCTGCGCGGGCAGCTGGCGCTGCTTTCGGTGCTGGTTCTGGTGCTGCCCCTGGCTGTGCTGCAATACGTCAGGCTGGTGCAACAGGACCTGCTGCAGGCCCAGCTTCAGGCGCTCAGCGCCGAACTGAGTGCTGCGGCTATGCGCCTTGCCTCCTCCGAATCACATCTCGATCGCTATTTCCCGGCGCCGGACGCTGCCGGATTGCGCCTCTACCCTCTTGCCAGCCGCCCGCCACTGGATGGCAGTTGTGATGACTGGAGCCTTGCCGGGGGGAATACCTCTGCCGAACTGCTGGCCGGCTATTTTCAGGGCGATCTGTTTCTTTGCCTGAGGCGACAGGTGCCGCAGGGCGAACCGGAAATTGTGCGCCTTGAAGGGGATTCCATCCGCCTGCAGTATTCCGGCGTGGCAGGCGGCTCTCTTTATGGCCAGGAGCTTGCCGATGGGGGTGAGCGCATGCGTTACGAAACGCGGGCCAGCTGGATCGATTGGGTCAACGGGTACCAGATGGAAATTCAGGTTCCGCGTTTCCTGTTGGGAGACAGGCTGGGCATCGAAGTGTTTGCTGGCGGTGTTGAAACCCGAGCACTGTTTGGCTACAGCCAGGGAGAAGTGCAGCGTTACTACCTGCAACCCGGCGCCGATGAATCGGGCCTGCAGGCAGTTGAAGGCGAACAATTGCTGCTGCTGGCGCCGAACGGACAGTTGTTGGCAAGCCACAACCGCCTGAGTGGGGAAGAGCCAGAAAGCTTGTCGCGTTGGCGTGCACTGTTGGCCAACCTGTTGCCACCCGCGGTCAATGGGCAAGCCCCGCCCGTGCCAGACAGTAGCGGCAAGGTTGAAAACCTGCCTTCGGCAGCTACGGGCCTGCGCTATGCCTATTACGGCTCGCCGGCCAGGCCGGTGTTGGCACTGCTTCACCCGGTGGATCTCGAGGGTTTGCGCATTGGCTGGCTGCTGTCGATGCGGCCGGCCATCAGCGTCAGCGCCGGCAATCTGGCAGCACTCGACCGGCTGATTCTCAACACGGCAGCGGTTTGTATGCTGATCGCATTGGCTTTTCTCGCCTATGCTGGCTGGCTGGTGCGCCGGGTGCGCAGGCTTGAGCGCCAGACTGCCGGGCTTTTGGTGCGCGGCGAACAGCCAGGATTGCCTGCCACCGGTCCAGGAGACGAGCTGTCGCAGCTTTCCGAACAGTTCCGTCGCATGGTAGAGCGTCTGAATGGTTATACCAGCTACCTGCAGGGTCTGGCTGGCAAGCTTTCGCACGAGATTCGCACCCCTTTGGCCATTGTCAGTAGTTCGCTGGACAACTTTGAAGCCAGTCGGGATGAGCAGGAAAAGGCTCGGTGTCTGGCGCGTGCCCGGGGCGGCCTGGATCGCCTCGACCGCATCCTCGCCCAGCCCGAGCGGGAGAAGGAGGACTGAGATGACCGAAGAACAGAGAGCCGCCTACGTCAACGCGCAGACCGCTTGCGCCGTGATTGAGATGGAGGCCATGAAAGCCGCTAACAAGG
>CAKZNR010000003.1 GCA_937129725.1 uncultured Cellvibrionales bacterium
CGACAGGCTGAGGCGGCAACGGCTGAAATCTAGTTCGCGGAACGACTCCTTGTTCATCAAGCCATTGAACAGGGTATTGAGGCCGGTAAAACCGTCGAAGGGATACTTCTTCATTTCCTTGATAAAGCCGTCGAGGTCGCGCGGGTTGGGGATCAACACAGATTCGTGCCCCTGATTCAGCCCGTGGCATACGCTCACGTCAAACGCATAGATATGGTATAGCGGCAGGGGAACCATCATGCGCATTTGGCCCTTTTCCCAGTTGGCATGGTCGTATACCTGGGCAACCTGATGCATGTTCTGCATCAGGTTGCCGTGGGTCAGCATGACGCCCTTGGCCTTGCCGGTAGTGCCGCCGGTGTACTGCAACACGGCAATATCTTCCGGCGATGAGCCCGGAGGCTGGTAATTGGTATCGTCGCCAGCTGCCAGCAAATCGCGGAAACGCAAAGCCGATTTCCACTGCAGCGACGGCACTTCGCGGCGAACGTACTTCAAAACAAAGTGCACCAGGTTGCGCTTGGGCGCCGGATGCAAATCGGCAAACTGGGTGATCACCACTTCCTGAACATCCGTTCGGTCCACGGCCTGGTGAACCTCGGCGGCCAGGTTCGCAAAACAGACAATCATTTTGGCGCCGCTGTCGTTCAGCTGGGCCTCAATTTCGCGGTCGGTATAGAGGGGGTTAACGTTTACCACCACCATACCGGCCTTCAGCACGCCCATGGCGGCAACCGGGTACTGCAAGAGATTGGGCAGTTGAATCGCAATACGGTCGCCCCGCTGCAGGTAGTCGCGCTGCAGCAGTGCGTCGGCAAATTTGGACGACAGACGGTCGAGCTCGCCAAAGGTCAGGCTTTGCCCAAAGCAGGTGAATGCCGGACGCCCAGAAAAGTGCTCCGCCGCGTGGGCGAACAGGTCGTCAAAGGTTTTGATCGGGCTATCGGTCAATTCCTGACTGATGCCGTACCGGTCGCGTGCGGCGCGAAGCGCCTCCATTACTGATGAATTTTCCACCGCAGCCCCCCCGAGCCGTCAGTTGTTACCTACTTATGTAACAGAATTTCTCCAAGGCACCAATTAAGCTTTCTTTAAACGCCGGCGTCGATGGAAAAATGAAAAGATAAGGTGCACAAAATAGACCAGCAGCGCCAGGGCTGTGGCAGCCATCAGGTTAATGCCGGCGCGGAACCAGCCATCGCCGATGCGCTGCAGCTCGTCGAACAGCATCACGATCCAGGCCGGAGCATACAGGCCGCTGCCCGCCGCCTGTTCGGCAGGGGTAACAAGCAGAGCCAATGCCAACAAGCGCACCAGCGAGCCCAACCACCACACCCTGGGCCAGCGCGTCCACTGCCAGAGAAAATACAGTGCAACAACCAGCCCAGCGGCGTAAACCGACCAGAGAATGTAATAGTAGGTGGCAGACATGGGTTCAGGCGCGCGGCAGTTTTTCGTTGAGCTTGCTGATTTCCGACATCTGCTCGTCCTGTGAAGGGGGCATCTGCAAATAATAGCCTTGCTCGCGGATGGATTGCATCACCTGGGCAGCATTGGCGCGCGCCAGCTTTCGTTGCTCGGTCAGTTTCAGGGTGATCGCCGGCTCGGGCTCACCAAAGCGATCAAGCAGAGTTTGCGGTACCCGTCCGGTACCTTCCTCTTGCTCGGTATACAAATACATTTCGGTTTTCTTCGGGCTGCGCCACACCTGACAAACAATCACTGGACTTCTCCGGTTAGTTGCGGCGCGATACTAGCCGAGCGCCAGTCGTTCAACAACGCCGGTGCCCGCGCACCCTGCATGCCGTCCTGCCACTGCACCAGCTGCTCCAGCTCGTTGCGACTGGCAATCAGGCGCGCCGAGATGGTCATTTGTTCTGCCATGGCATCCACCTGCTGCCTCAATTGTTTTACCCGGTTGCGCTGTTCGCCAGTTAACGTCGCGGCGGTAGCGGGCAACTCCAGCGGTTCAGCCCAGGCTGCTTCGGCCGCATCCAGAATCGCGTTACCGTGGCGGCGCAGGGACGGTGGTTCGATGCCGGCCCGCGCCAGATCGTTCTGACCGGCCGGTTGCTTTCGCGCCAATTCCAGGATAGCCGCATCGCGCAGAATCCAGTTGCGCGGCTTGTCCTTTCGACGTGCGTAGCCCTCCCTCCATACCGCAAGCGCCGCAGCTACACCGCGCTGCTCGGGAGCCAGCCTGTCGAGGCCCTTGATGCGCTGCCAGGCATTGGCAGTATCGGGTTCGTCGCGCATTCCCTGGACTATCGAGTGGCAAGCCTGCTGAAACCAATCCAGCCGCCCCTGTTGCCCCAGCATGTCCTGCAACCTGTGCCAGGCCTCATCCAGCCACTCGACATCATCCAGCGCATACCCCACCTGGGCATCGCTTAAGGGTCGTTTCATCCAGTCAGACTGGGTTTGGGATTTCGCCAGCTCGACGCCGAACAATTCCTTTACCAGTGCGGCGTAGCTAAGGCTGTCACCCAGCCCGGCAAAAGCGGCCGCCAGTTGGGTGTCAACAAAGGGTTGCGGCAAGGTATTCAGGTAGGTGCGAAACACCTCGAAGTCTTCCAGCGGCGCATGCAAGAGCTTGGCGCTGGAGTCCTCGAACAGGCTCATCATGGGGCTCCAGTTGGTCACCTGGAGTGGATCCACCAGAAAACGATGATCACCCGCCCGAACCTGAACCAGCGCCCGTTGAGCATAATAGGTAGACCGGCGGGTAAATTCCGTATCCAGCGCCAGGCGTTGGCCGGCCAGGCCAGCCGCCATATCCGCCAGCGCGGCGTCACTTCGTACCCAGTTGAAATCAGTAATTGGCTCGTCCCCGAATTGCCAGGCCAAGGGTTTGCCCGTCGACAAACTCCAGTTCACCTCCGGTTGGCACACCCTGGGCGATTCTTGATACGCGACT
>CAKZNR010000004.1 GCA_937129725.1 uncultured Cellvibrionales bacterium
TGCAGTTGACGCCCGGCAATGGCATCCGACTCCAGCGCTCCGAGGCTTTTTTCCAGTTGATCGTTGGAACGCAGCAATCGACGCTGGGTACGCAAATTTCGCGCTATCAGGTCGCGGCGTTCAAGGGCGCGGCCCACACTTAAAGCCAGGGTTCGCTCGGAAAAAGGAATCGGCAGGCAGTCGCAATTTTCTTTGTTGAAGGCATCCATTACCTGCTCAACCGACTGGTTACTAAAGAGCTGAATGTACTGAATGCTGTGCTTTTTGGGGCAGGTTTGCGTCAGGATGTCGCGAATATCGTCGCACCAGGGAAGTTTGCACAATACCAGGTCGGGGCGCCCGGCCGATTTGAAGTCGAGCACTGCGTCAGGCGCACTGCGCAGTTCAACCGAATGCCCCAGTTTGCGCAGCAGTCCACTGGCCCGCGACCGAATGCGCGGATCATCGTGAACGATCAGTACGCTTTGCTGCGACACGTCAGCTGGGATCAATCCAGGAAGTCGTCAAAGCCTTCCCCGCCAAATTCATCTTCAATTTCACCATCCCGTATTTCGTAGTCGCGACGCTGAAACCATGCTTCCCGGGCAAAACTGTAGGGGTCGTTTGCCGGCAGCGCGCGATCGGCGTCCAGATACCTGGCCCGCAAATCAATCAGCTCGGTTACCCGCAGTGCGTTCCGAGCGCCCACATCTTCCAGATATATCACCGGGTCGAGAAAGCGATCGGCATATCGGCTGGGCGAATCGCGCAGGGTTGAGGGGCCGAGCAGTGGCAGTATCAGGTAGGGGCCGGAGTCCACGCCCCAGACCGCAAGGGTTTGACCCAAATCTTCGGCTGCTCCGCGCTCCAGCCCCATGCCATCGGCCACATCAAACAAACCGGCAATGCCCACGGTGGAATTCAACAAAAAGCGACCGGCGCTATTGGCCGAGCTGTAGCCCTTGCCCTGCAGCAGGTGGTGGGTGGCATTGCGCACTTCGCCCAGGTTGCGAAACACATTGGTCACGCCCTGCTCGGCAATATCTGGCATAACCAGTTTATAGGCCTTTGCAACCGGCTTGAGCACATATCGATCGGCACCCTCGTTAAAGCTGTACATGGCCCGGTTAAAGCCTTCCCAGGGATCGGGGTTGCCAGTTTGCGCCAGGCAGACAGGCGCCATGAAACAGCCCAGTAACAGGGCCATCATGGCGCACCGCGCGCGGCTTTCAAGGAAAGAAATATTCCGGCGCTTGCCGGGCAATGGGATGGTGCTCACTGGCGACTCTCTCGACCCTTTCGGCGGGGTCAGCAATTTATGGTGAAAGCTTGCCATAAGGGCGGGCTATTGGGCTACGCACCATAGCGCGTTTTTCGGCGATTTCAACCTTTTCAACCAAAGTATCAAGTCGTTTTTGTGACACAGGTCGGCGAGTCTTCATAGGTTGGGCGAACAACGACACGCGGAACTCCTCCAACATCCAGCGAAAGTCGGTCAGCTCGGGCCAGTCGCTTTCGTCATCATCGGCGGCAAATGCTTCCAACCGCTGCAACCGTTGCCACTGCAATGAGAACAGCTGCTGCGCATCCAAATCGGGCTGCAAGCCTTTCGAACTCAGCCGCTGCAGACGCTTTTGCATGGCTTCCAGATAACGCCCCAGCTCCGGGCGCCAATCCGCCGGCATGGCGCGATAGCTGTCCGGATCCAGCAGCCTTGCAGCCTGCTCTCGCATGTCTTCTGCCACGCTTTGCATAGCTGGATCGAGCTCCGCCAGTGCGGCTGACACCTCGCGCCATGCACGAGCCACCTGAACCAGCCTGGTTTCCAGCTCGATGGCATGGGGTATCAGGCCTGACTGCACCTGCTTCAGCTCCCGCTCGAAAGTGTCGCTGTCCGGCACCTCGTTAAGTCGCGTATTGGCCAAATCAGATACCGCGGCCAACAACAGGGCATCCACCCAGGTATCCCGTTTGCCTCGCGGAAGCGGCACCAGTTCCAGTTCGTTGTGCTTGAACAGTTCCTTGCGCAGGTATTTTTCTGCCTGGCGACAGCCAAGCAGGTAAAGCCGCGCAAGGCCGTTGCCACTGGCTTGCTGTGCCTCTCTTGGGTGTTCGAAATAGCGCAGCCACACTTCGCCGTTGCGGTCTTCCAGCCCGGTCCATACGCGAACACTGCCGCCTTCGCGACGGATATCGGCCCAGGCGTTAATTCCCTGTTGCGGAAATTCGCTGATGGCCTGCTCGTCCAGCGCCTCACTGCGCACCTCGCGAATGGCTTCGCCGGCCTGTTGCCGGTAGGTGGCCAGCAGTTCGTCCGGGTCGCGAGATTGCGCAAGCTGGCGACCCTCGCCGTCCAACAGGCGTATGTTCATCTTGTACCAGCTGTCCAGCCTGGCCGGTTCAAATGCGCTCTCCTCCACCTGAAGGCCCAGCGATGACCGAATCCAGCTAGCCAATGCAGATACCATGGGCTGATTATCGGGCTGCACCTGGTTTACAAAATCCATT
>CAKZNR010000005.1 GCA_937129725.1 uncultured Cellvibrionales bacterium
CTAAATGATCCAGATCCTACTGCAGGTAAACTACCAGTTGCACTTTCAACTCTTCTTACACCATTTGAATCTAAATAATTTAATGTGTTTCTAACTCCCGATACTCTCACATAAGAAGATCTATTTGCAAACGATCCAGATAATTGAAGAAATGGATCTGTTGAACCAGCATCTCTCAATGTAACTTGCACAGCCCTTTCACAACAGGGCGCATAACATAATCCGCCGCCAGCGGTAACTGGCCCGGGCTGCTGGCGCTGCTGCAGCGCTGCCCCCCCAACCTGCTAAATGACGCCGAGGTTGGGCTTTACCAGCTGCAGGCCCTTGAGAAACAACAAATGCTTCCGCCGCTTTTGCAGCAGGCAAAATCGGGCGTCAGCCAGCACCCCAGAGACCCTCGCTACTGGTCTTTTCTATCCCACGCATTGAGGCTGTCCGGCGATGTGGATGGCGCCGTTGAACCGATGCGCAAGGCGGTAAAACTGGCTGGCCCGGATGCCGGCCTGTTCAACAGCCTGGGCTCGGCACTGAAAGAGACCGGCCAATTCGAGGAAGCCGAAAACTGGTTGCAGCGCGCAGTGAAGATGGACCTGCGAAATACCAAGGCCTGGTGGAACCTGTCCGATATTCGCAGCGACCACGAAACAGCGGTTGCGCAACTGCGCAGCCTGCTCGGCAAGGGCAACCTGCCCGAGCCCGAACTGGTGCATTTCAGCCTGTTTCGCCACCTCGACCGGCTGGGCGAGCTGGATGCCGCCTTCAGCCACCTCAGCCAAGCCAACCAGCTGCGCTACGAGAAGTTCAAACCGGATGCCGCCACCGATCGCAAGCTTACCGACCAGATAGTTAGCTACTTTGAAACCAATCTGAGCGTTGCCGGCGACAACGAGTCGTTCGGCGATGAGGCAATTTTTGTGTTTGGCATGCCGCGCAGCGGCACCACCCTGGTAGAACAGGTGCTGGCCTGCCACTCACAGGTACAGGGCGGCAATGAGCTAACGGCGCTGAATGTGGCAAGCGCCCAGGTGCGGGCGCGTCACCGGCTCGAAGGCGAATTTCCCTTTTGGCTTGAACAGCTCGATCAGGCCGGCTGGAAAGAAATTGGTGACAAGTACCTCGTCCTCACCGAAGCACTTCGGGGTTCGTTCGCGCGCCTTACCGACAAGTCGCTGCTCAACTTCAGGGCCGCCGGCCTGATTACCAGCGCTCTGCCCGGCGCCCACATGGTGCATGTGCACCGCTCGCCTTGCGACCAGGCCTTTGGTCTGTTCAAGCAAAATTTTGGCGACGGAATTCTGTTCAGCTACCACTTTGAAAATATCGCCAGCGCCATTGCCGACCACAACCGATTGCTGCAGCTGTGGACGGAAAAACTGCCGGCTAAAAACTACTTGCCGCTGGCCTACGAGTCTCTGGCTGCAAACCCCGACACTCAAATTCCTCAGCTGCTGCAGGGCTGCGCGCTTGAGCCCGAGGCCGCATGCCTGCAACCGGACAAAGCAGAGCGCACCGTGCGCACGCTCAGTGCCACTCAGGTGAGGCAACCCATTGGCACCGCCAGCATTAACAGCTGGGAAAAGTACCGCGAGCAGCTGCAGCCCATGCTGGAACAACTGGAAAAATACCAACTGATATGAGCCGCACCCCTGCCGGGCCAATCAAAATATGAGCACCTCCCTGAACCCTCAACAGCTTGCGGCGGTGCAATATGCCCAGGGTCCCTGCCTTGTGCTGGCGGGCGCCGGCAGTGGCAAAACCCTGGTGATCACCCACAAAATTGCCTGGCTGCTGGCCGAACAGGATCACAGCACTCGCCAGATCACTGCGGTGACCTTCACCAACAAGGCGGCCCGGGAAATGGAACAGCGCGTACGGCGGCTTATTGGCAGCAAAAATGCCAAGGGGCTTCGTATTTGCACCTTTCACCGCCTTGGCCTGCAAATCCTCGACCAGGATCTGGCGCGCGCCGGCTTTCGCAAGGGCTTTTCCATTCTCGATCAGGAAGATACGCAAAAACTGTTGGGCGATCTGCTGCAGCGCGAGGTGGACAGCAGTCAACTTCAGGTATTGCAGGCCCAGATATCCGAACTGAAAAACAACCTGGTTTCCCCGGAAGACGCATTGAACCGGGCCCAGTCCGACGGCGAGTACCGGGTTGCACAAACCTTTCTTCGCTACCAGGAGGCACTGCAGGCTTATAACGCCTTCGACTTCGACGACCTGATTTACCTGCCGGTGCAGATGCTGCGCCAACATGAGGATATTCGGCAAAAGTGGCAGCAGCGCATGCGCCACCTGCTGATTGACGAGTATCAGGACACCAACCAGGCCCAATACGAACTGGTGCGCATTCTGGTAGACCACCACAAACGCTTTACCGCAGTCGGCGATGACGACCAATCAATCTACACCTGGCGCGGCGCGCGGCCGGAAAACCTGGCCGAACTGTCGAACGACTACCCCAACCTCAAGGTGGTGCGGCTGGAACAGAACTTCCGCTCCACCGCGCGTATTCTGAAATGTGCCAACCAGGTGATATCCAATAACAGCCACCTGTTCGAAAAATCGCTGTGGAGCGACCTTGGCATCGGCGACCCGATTCAACTGGTTCGCCACCCCGGCGACGAGGACGAGCTCGACTGGATTGTTGCCGACATTCAATACCGTATGGCCATTGGCAGTCGCAAGTTCAAGGATTTTGCCGTGCTCTATCGCGGCAACCATCAGGCCCGCATGCTGGAGTTGAAACTGCGTGGCGCAGGCATTCCCTATCAGATCAGCGGCGGCCAGTCCTTTTACAGCAAAACCGAAATCAAGGATGTCATGGCCTACCTGCGCCTGCTGATCAACCCGGACGATGACGCCGCCTTTTTGCGCATTATCAATACACCCAGGCGACAGATTGGCCCGAAAACCATCGCCGCTCTGGCCGCCTATGCCGGTCAGCGCGACCTGCCGCTCTTTACAGCCTGTCAGGAAAGCGGTCTGGCGGCGCAGCTGGACAACAACGCGCAAGCCCGGCTGCGCGAGTTTGTCGACTGGGTGCAGCGCAAAAGCCGCTACCTTGCCCAAAGCGACAGCGTGGAACCCATTCGCGAAATGCTGTGCGATATCGACTACGAGGGCTGGCTGCACCAGAGCTGCGAATCGGCCAAGACAGCCGAGTCGCGCTGGAAGAACGTGCGCTTTTTGCTGGAATCGATCGAAGCAGCACTGGCGCCAGATGAAGCAAACGAGGAAGAAAATCTGGCCAAGGCGGTGAACCGAACACAATTGCGCGACATGCTGGACTCGATGCAAAACGAAGACAGCAGCGACCAGGTTTCCCTGATGACACTGCACGCGGCCAAGGGGTTGGAATTCCGTGAGGTGTACCTGATAGGCATGGAAGACGGCATCCTGCCTCACCAGAACAGCCTGGAAGATGACAAGCTGGAAGAGGAACGTCGGCTGTTCTATGTGGGTATTACCCGGGCGCGCGAACGCCTGACCCTGTCACTGGCGGCGCGCCGCAAGCAATTTGGCGAACTCGGCAGCACCACCCCCAGCCGCTTTCTGGAAGAACTGCCCGAAACCGAACTGGAACGAGTTGGCTTTGAACAAAAAACCAACCCGGAACAAAGCGCCCGACGCGGCGCCGAAGCCCGCGCGGCCCTGAACTCCATGTTCGACTAGTGTCTGGCCCCGCAGGGGTCAGATGCTAAAAACTGCCCCATCCCCGATCAAGTGTCTGACCCCGAAGGGGTCAGATGCTAAAAATTGGCAGAGTGCCTGACACATCCCGGCTGCAGCCTCGGACAAGTGTCTGACCCCGCAAGGGGTCAGATGCTAAAAATTACCCACAAAAAAGCCGCCCGAGGGCGGCTTTTTCAAAAGGCTCAAACCTACTACTGGCTTTGCTCAACCATGTAGTCAACCGTTGCCATCAATTCTTCGTCGCTGCAATTGAGACACAGTCCTCGCTGCGGCATCACGTAAACACCCTCTACCTCAATGCCATCGAACACGCTCTGGTAGAGCGCTTCCCTGCCTTTGGCAATGCGCTCGGCCCACATTTCTGTGTTGCCAAGAAGGGGTGCGTTAGAGGCACCAGTCACGTGGCAGGCCATACAGAAGGTGTTGTAAATATCTTCGGCCGACTGCGGGCCAGATGAAGCCGACGCCAGTGCCGTTGCCGCGCAGGCTTCGCCCGCCATGCAAACTTCGCCAATGGGGGCCAGGCGCATTAAAATGGCTTCTTCGCGAGTGCTCAGGCCCTGCGCCAGGGAAGCAAGGGAAAGCAGGCCAAGGGCCAGAAAAAGAATGAGACGGGGCATGGAAATACCTGTGGCTGTTGTTGATACCGCTGTTGCTACTACCTGCTCCGCTGCAGGCGGGCGGCATTATACATCCCCACCGGGAAAAGTTGAATTGCAGCGCAATAATCTCTTGTCAGTGGTTGATAAGTTTTAAGCTGCACCCATAATAAGCGTCAAGACATGCGACCGAGTGTCGCGAACACCATTCAACTGGAGTAAAGCATGAGTGACAAGATCAAGCAGGTATCAGACGCTGATTTCGAAAGCGCGGTACTGGGCGCAGAGGGTCCTGTACTGGTAGATTTCTGGGCGGCCTGGTGCGGTCCCTGCAAAATGATCGCGCCGATTCTTGACGAAATGGCCGACGAATTCGACGGCAAAATTACCATTTGCAAGATGGACGTCGATGCCAACCGGGAAACGCCAATGAAGTACAGCGTGCGGGGCATCCCCACCCTGATTATCTTCAAGGACGGAGACGTCGATTCAACCAAGGTAGGCGCTCTGTCGCGTGGCCAACTGAAAGAGTTCATCGAAGGCTCGATCTAGCGCCTCCCGTTGCGCAAACAAAAGCCCCGCCGCCGCGGGGCTTTTCATTGCTTGCCATCCCCTCACAAGTAGCTATAATCAGCGAAGGCACACTCGCCTGCCGCCATTTCTGGCCCATCATCCCAACAAAAAAAGCGCCAGACTCCAATCGCCAACTCCAGCCTGCAAGAACCCTGCAACGCTCGAAAAAAATGCGATTGAATGCGAAATCAGTTGTTTGACCTGTTCAACTACCGATTGCAAGGCCAGTTAGCGCCGAACCCACAATTTTCTTCTTTTCGATAACCAGGATTCTTCGAATGAACCTGACTGACCTCAAGCGCAAGCCTATTGGCGAGCTCGTTGACATTGCGAAATCTGTAGGGCTTGAAAACATTGCCCGCAATCGCAAACAGGACATCATCTTTTCCATACTGAAACGGCACGCCAAGAGCGGGGAAGACATCTCCGGCGACGGTGTACTGGAGATACTATCCGACGGCTTCGGCTTTCTGCGATCGGCCGACTCGTCCTACCTGGCCGGCCCGGACGACATCTATGTTTCGCCCAGCCAGATCCGCCGCTTTAACCTGCGCACCGGTGACAGCATTGCCGGGCGCATTCGCCCTCCCAAGGACAACGAACGCTACTTCGCCATGCTCAAGGTTGACTCCATCAACTTTGACGTACCGGAAAACGCCAAAAACAAAATTCTGTTTGAAAACCTGACCCCCCTGTTCCCCGATGAGCGCCTCAAGCTGGAATCGGGCAACGGCAGTTCGGAAGATCTCACCGGCCGAATTATCGACCTGGTGGCGCCTATCGGTAAGGGTCAGCGCGGTCTGATTGTGGCACCACCCAAGGCAGGTAAAACCATCATGATGCAGCACATGGCCCAGGCCATCGTGCGCAACAATCCCGACTGCATCATTATTGTGCTGCTGATCGACGAACGCCCTGAAGAGGTAACCGAAATGCAGCGCACCGTGCGCGGCGAGGTGGTGGCTTCTACCTTCGACGAACCACCCACACGTCACGTTCAGGTGGCCGACATGGTCATCGAAAAAGCCAAGCGGCTGGTTGAACACAAGAAAGACGTGGTTATCCTGCTCGACTCCATTACCCGGCTGGCGCGTGCCTTCAACACCACCCAACCCTCTTCCGGCAAGGTGCTTACCGGCGGTGTAGACGCCCACGCGCTGGAAAAACCCAAGCGCTTCTTTGGTGCCGCACGAAATATGGAAGAAGGTGGCTCACTCACCATCATCGCTACCTCGCTGGTCGACACCGGTTCCAAGATGGACGAGGTGATCTACGAGGAGTTCAAGGGCACGGGCAACATGGAATTGCACCTTGACCGCAAGATTTCCGAAAAGCGTGTATTCCCGGCCATCAACGTTCGTCGATCCGGCACCCGCCGCGAAGACCTGCTGATGGACGAGGGCGAAATGCAACGCGTCATTATTCTGCGTCGCCTTCTGCACGACATGGAAGATTTGCCAGCCGCTGAATTCCTGGTTGAGAAGTTGAAAGACTTTAAAACCAATGAAGAGTTCTTCGCGGCCATGCGGCGCAAATAACGCCCGCACAAAAAACCGACTCTATGCAAACCGCACAGCGCAGATCCTGGACACTAGTCTGGCTGGTCTGGGCTTGCGGCGTGGCCGCTGCAATGCATGTTGGCAAGGCGCCACCGGCATTGCCCTATTTAGTCGATTCTATTGGATTGAGCCTGACTCAGGCCGGCTGGATTACCTCTACCATTTCATTCATCGGTATCACACTGGGCATGCTGGCAGGTCGCGGCAGTGATCGCTTCGGTGCGCGAAACTTTATTTGCCTAGGCCTTGTTATCGTTGCCGCTGGTAGCGTACTGGGCAGCTTTGCAACCAGTTTCACAACGCTTATCGGCACCCGTATCATCGAAAGCATGGGCCTATTATGTGTCATGGTTTCCGGCCCCAGCCTGATGCAGCGATACGCACCGGCTGA
>CAKZNR010000006.1 GCA_937129725.1 uncultured Cellvibrionales bacterium
CAGCCAGGCCCAGGGTAAATCCAGTTGCAGGGAATAGCGGCCAACCGGTATGGAGATGCCCAGCAAAACCAGCACCAACAGGCGAATCCAGCATAGCTGCAACAGGTAGCGGCTGCGCGACTCGCTTTGGTTCAGCAGATGGGTAAACAGCATGCGGGCTCCGGTGTTAAGCCATTATTTTAACCCCTTCACTGTGGCCGTGCCCTGCGGCGCGCTGCCGCAGCCGGTACAATCGCCCCGCGAAACAGGAAGAACAAATGCCTATATTGAACATTCGGCTCGACAACGAGCACATGGCCCGTGTGAGGTCAGACGATTACCAGGCCACGCCGGCGGAAATTTTTGGCCAAATGGCTTCGGTTTCCGGGCATTTCATTACGGTGAATGTGCAGGAAGCCAAGCTGCAGTACGGCAACGCCTACGCGGCGCAGGTGGAATTGGTGCTGCCCGACCTGCTGCTGCCCGATGCTTGCAAGCGCATGTTGCAGGCCGCCGCCGACATGCTGGAGCCGGCCTTTGGCATACAGCCCGAGCAGGCCATTGTTACCCTGACACTGGTTCCCAGCGGCCATGTTATGGACCGCGGCAAACTGCAGGAATGGGATCACGAACCGCCGGGCCCGCCGGGGGCAGTGGGGGGTTAGAGGCAAGTATCGCCAGCATCGGAAGTGTCTGACCCCGCAGGGGTCAGATGCTGGAAGCAATGGCTCGCACATGGGAAGTGTCTGACCCCGTTAGGGGTCAGATGCTGGAAGCAATGGCCCGCACATGGGAAGTGTCTGACCCCGTTAGGGGTCAGATGCTGGTGGCTATCTCAGCTGGCTTTCGGAATTTAGCATCTGACTCCTAACGGGGTCAGACACTTTTTTACGGGCTAGCATCAGGCCCCCGCTTCGCGGGGAGTCTGACACGAAACTTACTCGCCCTATTCCACCCGCAGGTAGTACTCGTTGGTTGCCAGCTGCGGCCGGCTTTCCGAAGGTCGCGAGGTAATGCGCAGTCGGCCGTCAACAATCTCCATTTCGCGCTGGCGGTAATGGCGGTCGTCTACCATTCGGTCGGGCATCTGGTCGAGGATGGGCATCAGGTAAAGGGTATCTCCTTCAACGCGATACTTGCCGGCTTCCACATCAATGCCGGCATATTCAACTAATTTCTGCTCGTCGCTTACGTTCGGCCCACCGGTGCGCCCGCTGTTGGTTGGGTCGCGCATGGGGCGCTCGTCTGTAATAAAGAAAAAGCTGTAGTGTTCTTCGGTGAACAGTATCAAGCGTTTTTTGTTTTCATCGGCCTTGTCGTACACGTCAATCCAGGTGCCCTCCTCGCCGCCCATCCAGCCACCGCCGGGAACGTGCTGGTGTGTCATGTCGTATTCCCAGGTGGTGCCGGCCAACGGGTTTTGCGCAAAGGCGCTAAAAGAAAGGGCTGCCGCAAATGCAGCAAAGGCAAATTTGATAATTTTCATATAGATACTCCCCCATTAAGGTCAATTACTCTAAAACAAATGCTGCGTGGGCACCAATTCGGGGGTGGGGCACTGATTAGCATAGCGCTCCCGGTATTTTGCTTCTGTCTCGGTTTAGCATCTGACCCCTGCTTCGCAGGGAGTCAGACACTTGGCACATGGGAAGCATCTAACCCCGCAAATGGGAAGTGTCTGACCCCGTCAGGGGTCAGATGCTGGTGGCTATCTAATTTGGGTTCGTGAATTAGCATCTGACCCCCGCTTCGCGGGGAGTCAGACACTGCGCTTCGCGGGGAGTCAGCCAATGCCGGCGGCCACAATAACCCCTACCGCAACATTCGCTTCGAAAGCCCCACCAACAACCACAAAATCAGCAGCGGCATCAGAATGGTCTGCAGGCTGAAAATCACAATCAGGTTCAAGATGTGCTCGATGGCCCGGTCGGCCGCTTCCTGCAAGCGCGCCACCGGCGACTCGAACTGCAGCCCCTCGGTCCAGTTGCGCATGCGCTCAACCAGGGTTTGGTCATCCGCCACCGGGGTTTCCGACGTCAGCTCCTCAATTTCCGCTTCGCTGTTTTCAATAAACGACTGGCTGGCCTGATAGCGCTCGTCCATAAAGGCCTGAAAAAGCCCATCGGAAACCAGTGCCGTAACCGACAAGGCAAAGCGAATAAGCAGCAGCACCGCCAGGCCCCGGGTTAACAGCCGGGGCGGCGCTTGCCCGCGCCACAACATAGCCACCCAGCCAACAGCGACCAGGCTGAGCACCAGCGACACCACCCAGCTGGCACCCATTTCCATTAGCAGTTTTTGCACCCCGAACGAGGCGCTGGCAATCAGCATTAAGTCGGAAAACTGCTCCACCAGGTCGTTCACCGGGTCGAGCACTTCGCCAGGCGCCAGCACCACGCCCACGCCGGCCGGTTGCACCGCGGTTTGCGTACCCTGCGCCACCGAAATTGAGGCGTTCAGCGTGCGCGCCGTGGCATAGCTGGCCAGCGCGCGCTTCAGGCCGGCGTCTACCTGGGTTTGTGCCAGGTTGTCGAACAGCGGAAACCAGGCCAGCATCGCCAGCAAGATGACCAGAATCATGGACGGCTTGTGCAACTGCGATTCAGAACGGATCATGTGGTTCCCTCCTGATCGGCAGAATAGCACGCACCCCAATGAAACCTTTCGACGAGATTTTCGACAAGGCCGCACGCCGCAAAGGCGGCGAAGCCGAACTGAAGCAGCTGATTAAGCCCGAGATAAAAAGCGCCAAACAGCTGCGCGACACGCCCGACGACCGCTACCTGGCAGCCATGACCAACCAGGTGTTCAAAGCCGGATTCGTATGGCGCGTGATCGACAACAAGTGGGACGGCTTCGAGCAGGCCTTCTGGAACTTCAATGTAATGCGCTGCGCCCACATGTCACCCGACGACGAAGAAAAACTGGTGCGCGACGAGCGCATTGTGCGCAACCGCCAAAAGATCGTTACCGTGCAGCGCAATGCCGGTTTT
Organism: uncultured Cellvibrionales bacterium; assembly: GCA_937129725.1. Taxonomy (GTDB): domain Bacteria; phylum Pseudomonadota; class Gammaproteobacteria; order Pseudomonadales; family GM7GCV1; genus JABJGI01. The sequence goes on from CAKZNR010000006.1 coordinate 2,973, forward strand.
ATCCTGGACATACAGCAAAGCCACGGTAGCTTTGGCAACCTGCTGGCCGACTGGCCGCAAGACGACTTTATAGGCCTGTTGCTGTTGCTGAAAAAACGCGGTGCGCGCCTGGGTGGCAACAGTGGCCAATACTTCTTGCGCCGGGTGGGCAAAGACGGTTTCGCCCTGGGGCGCGATGGCGTAGCGGCGCTAATAGATGCGGGGGTTATCGACAAACCACCCACCAGCCAGGCCGGCATGAAAAAGGTACAGGCGGCGTTCAACCAATGGCGCAACGAAACCGGCCTGGGCTACGCGCAAATTAGCCGTGTGCTGGCCTTCTCGATAGACGCCAAGTAGTTGCAGCCAGCGGTTAAGGCATGCCACGCCCGCCCGCGGGGTTTAAGGCTGGAGTGCGGGCTGGGAAGAAGCCAGCAGTGGTTCTACCACGCTGGCGCGAACTTGCGAGCACTGGTTCATAAAGCCGGTTAGCTGCAAGCGCAGCTCGTCGCGGCCTTCCAGCTCGGGGTCGCCCAGGCCGTCAATAAACTCGGCGAAGGTAGCAGTGCCCTGGCTTATAACGGAATCCAGCTCTGCGCTGTCGCTGTTGGTAAGAAACAGCAAAAAGGTATGCCAGAAGTCTTTCTGGCCAGTGTATGCCGCGGCCTGAGGCGCCTGAAAACCGGCTGCCTGAAGGCTGCCGTCGTCGGCTGATACGGCCAGCTGTTGGTACATGGTTGCGCAGCGAAGCCCCATGCCGGCCAGTTCCTGCAGGGCAGCCTGCATATCTTCGGCGGCAGGCTGAGCCGGCGCCGGCGCCACTTCCTGGGCAAAAGCCGGGGCAGCTAATGTGAGCGCCAAGGCAACAAACAGCGAGCGGGTAATGGACGAAAACGACATAGAAAAACCTTGATTGTATGAATGGCACAAGCCGCGGCGCCAGCCGGCGCTGGGGTAATGATCGACAAAGGGAAGATCAGTACAGATGTTTCCATGGCCTCTTCGGGCCGGTGTTTTGTGGCTGGAAACCTCGACGAATTGTCTTGCGGAGCTTGCAGTGATTAGGCGTAGCTATGCTAACGGCTTGGGCAGTACAAAGCCAACCATTGGGCCCGCGAGCGGGCAAATGTCACAAAAACACAACAAAGCGGCCACATTGGCTGGCCGCTGGCCGCAAGTTGGCGTGAGGTGGTTCAGCGCTCTTGCGCTGCGCCGCCCATGCCGCCGTTGGCGTTCATTTCTGCGCGGCGCTGCATCATCTCGGCTTCGCGCTCTTCCATCATGGCGCGGTTGGCCGACATCTGCTGAGCAATAGCCTGGCGCTCTTCTTCCGTTTCGGCGTTTTGCATGCGTTCGGCCATGCGCTGCATGCCCTCGGCCTGGCGCTGCGCACGAAACTCGGCAATTTCTTCATCGGACATGTTGGCCATGTCGGGCATTTCTTCGGGCATACCGCCCATGCCGCCCGCCATCTGGCCGTTCTCGCTCGCGGGCATGCCGCCCCTGCCGCCCATCATCTGGCCGTTTTCACCCATGGGCATTCCACCCATGCCGCCAGCGGGCATACCGCCCATTGCGCCGGCAGCTGCGCCAGAGCCCATGCCCTGGGCCATCAGGCCGGTGCTGGCAAGTAAAGTGGTAGCAAGCAAAACTGATTGAATCTTCATGGCAAGGCTCCTGTTATAACCTTATTCGTTAGGTGAATAACATAGCCCTAATTCGATTGCCGCGCACCGGTGCTGCGACAAAGTTACGCATAAACCCACAATATTTACGCAATCGGGGGGAATTGTTAAAACAGGCTGAACCTGGCAGGCGTGGGCTAGGCGACTACCTCGTCCCAAATTTCGGCCAAAAACAGCTTGAACAAGCGGCCGAGATCGCCCATGGAACTGTCAAGCCGGTGGTTGCCTTCAATAAGATGCAGCGAGCACTCGTGGCGGCGCGCAAAACGCACCGATAGCTCGTGGGGAATAATTTCGTCCTGCCAGCCGTGCACAATGTGAATGCACTTGGGCGTGGGTGCGTAGTACTGCATCGCATAGCCAGGGATATACAGCGCCGGCGCCATCAAAAACAGCCCGATCACATTGGGTTGCTCGCCGGCCACCATCGACACATAGCCGCCCATGCTGCTGCCCACCAGAATGAAGTTCTCGTTGGGCTCGGCCTGCACAAGTTCTACCAGGCGCGCGGCGCGCACGTCCGGGTCCATGCTGTCGGTGTAGTCGATGCTGTCTAGGGCAATATCTTGCGCTCGCGCAATTTGCGCCAGGTGCGAGATCTTGGTGCCCCAGGGGCCCGACTCTTTGCCGTGGGAAAAGAGTATTTTCATGCAATGTTCCGGCGGGAAGCTATGCTTCCATTATCCAGAATTTTGCGGGGAATTTCCTGACGGCTTGCGGTTGCGCCTGCGCCGGCGTTTCGCAGGTTGGCCTTCGCCACCGCCACCAGAATTACCGCCGCGCGGTTTCTTGGGCTTTCTGGGCTTGGGTTTTTGCGGCGTGGGCGACTGGGGCACGTTCTGGTCGGGCTCGAAGCCCTCTACCTCAATGCGCTCCAGCTTGCGGCCAATCAGCCGTTCAATACCGCGCAACTGGTCGGCCTCGTCGGCGCTAACCAGGCTAATGGCGTGGCCGGCGCGCCCGGCCCGGCCGGTGCGGCCAATGCGGTGCACATAGTCTTCGGCCACGTTGGGCAGGTCTACGTTCACCACCTGCGGCAGCTGGTTAATGTCCAGCCCGCGCGCGGCAATGTCGGTGGCTACCAGCACGCGGCAGGTGCCATTCTTGAACGCCTCCAGCGCCTTGGTACGCGCCGCCTGGCTTTTGTTGCCATGAATGGCCATGGCGTTAATGCCGCCCTCGTCCAAAAACTTGGCCAGCTTGTTGGCGCCGTGCTTGGTGCGGCTGAACACCAGCACCTGCTTCCAGTTGTTGTCCACAATCAGGTTGGCCAGCAGCTTGGGCTTCTGTTTCTTGTCTACCGGATGAATCCACTGCTCTACCCGGTCGGCGGTGGCATTGGCCGGCGCCACAGATATTTCCTGTGGATTGTTCACCAGGCCCTTGGCCAGGGCGCGAATCTCGGGGCTGAAGGTGGCCGAGAACAGCAAGTTCTGGCGTTTTGGCGGCAGCACACGCAGCACACGTTTAATGTCGTGAATAAAGCCCATGTCCAGCATGCGGTCGGCTTCGTCCATCACCAGAATTTCCAGGCGGTCGAACTTCACCGCATTCTGGCCGTGCAGGTCGAGCAAGCGGCCGGGCGTGGCTACCAGAATATCCACACCGCCACGCAGCTTCTGCATTTGCGGATTTATCTTCACGCCACCAAACACCACTGCGCTTTTCAGGCGCAAATGCTTGCCATAGGTTTGCACGCTTTCCTGCACCTGGGCGGCCAGCTCGCGCGTGGGTGTAAGCACCAGGCAACGCACCTGGTTGCCGCGGGCGGGCTCGCCCTTGGCCAGCAACTCCAGAATAGGCAACGTAAAGCCGGCGGTTTTACCCGTGCCGGTTTGCGCTGCGCCCATTACATCGCGCCCGCTGAGCACCGCGGGAATGGCTTGCGCCTGAATTGGGGTAGGTTCGGTATAGCCCTTGTCGGCTACGGCTTTAACGATTGAGTCACTAAGACCCAGCTGAGAGAAAGGCATGAAGTACTGCGGTTACGAAAGGTGGCGCAGTGTACTCTTTTCAGGGGGTTAGCGCATCTGGAATGCTTGTGCCGAGACCTGCCACTCGCTCTGTGAAGTGTCTGACCCCGTCAGGGGTCAGATGCTGAATTTCCAGGCTGCCACCCAAGCAAGTGTCTGACCCCACCAGGGGTCAGATGCTGAATTTCCAGGCTGCCACCCAAGCAAGTGTCTGACACGAAGTGGTTTCAGGCACTACCTTCAATCGCATCGATTTGCTTGAGAATTTCCTCGGCCTGCTGACTTAGCCGCGAATAGCCTTCAATGTCGCCATTGCGCTGGCGTTGCTGCGCCTGGGCCAGAATTTCCTGATACTGCTTTTTCAGCTTTGCGGCCGGGTCTTTTTTGCCAAATCCAAACATGGGTATCTCCAGAAGAAGGCGCAACCATAGCAAGCCTGAGTTTGCACGGGGCTTGTCTGAACAGCATTTAGGGTGCCGGACAGGGTGGCAGTTGTTATTCTTGCGCCATGAGCATTCCAACCGGCACTTACAAACACTACAAGGGCAACCTTTACCAGGTTTATGGCGTGGCGCGTCACAGCGAAACCGGCGAGCAGCTGGTGGTGTATGTGCCGCTCTATGGTGAGGGTGGTTATTGGGTGCGGCCGCTGGACATGTTTACCGAAGAGGTAGAGCTGGATGGGCAGAGGGTGCCGCGATTTGAAAAGGTATAAAAGGCTGCACATAGCGGTCGGGCTGTTTTGGGCTGCCCCTGCTATGGGGTGGGCGGCAGATTTCGATTTGGGCCTGGATTACTTTGCAGGCAAAACCCAGGTGTTCGATTTGCAGGGCAACCGTGACGAATTCGACCAGTCTGGGCTGGGTTACAGCCTGGGCATGGGCTTCGATAACGGCCTGGGTTTGCGGGTTAGCAGTTCAAGTTTGGATGGCAACCAGGCCAGCAGCCTGCCGGTTGGCACAGTGGCGCTGGATGTTGCCCAGCTTGCCCGGCTGGATTCCACCTCCTTTAGCCTGTCGTGGCAATGGAGCCATTATTGGCTTGGTGCGCGCTATCGCCAGCAAGACGAACTGTCGCGTATTGAGGGCATTCGCACCGGTCGCCGCGACTCAGTGCTGTCGCTGGATGTGCAGGAAAACAGCGAATCAAGCAGCTTTAGCATAGAGGCCGGCCGCGATTGGTTTGTGGGTAATTGGGCACCGTCATTGGGTGTTTCCCTGGCAACTACCGAGGGCGATTTTAGCCGCGTCGAGCGGGTAGATTCATTCAGCGCATCGCAGGTGCAAACCTTTGTGCCAAACAAAACATGGAATGGCCTGGAGGATCACCAGGTAGCAATGATGGGTTGCGGGCTTGTGAGGTTTTGTATCACCGCATGCGGCAGCCGCTGCGCATGGCGGTAAGGATCAGTGTCTAATGTAAGTGTTACCTGTCTACTCGAGTACTGCTTCGATCTGGCTCACTTCCAAAACTTCATCGGTTTTCACCGTCACAGCCCCTGTTACATTGGGCAACTGTGCATCCAGACTGTAGGTGTTCTCGTCGATTTGTTGGTACCAAACGATGTCTTCTAGCAGCAGGTGTGGAAGTTGATCGGGCAGCTCGCCAAGCTCGCGGAAGTAGAGGTACACAGAGGCATCGGCCTCCATAATGATATCTACGGCGCTAGCGTGCATTGCCTGTTGCAAAGCTTGCTGCTGAGGTATTACAACCAGCTGCCAGTATGCAAGACAGGCCGCAAGCAGAATGAGCAGAGCGGGCAGCCTGTAAATGGAATTCTTTTTTGCCGGCTTGGTACGAGAACTACTCAGCGCAGCTTTGTGTCCGCGGTAGGCCGATTCAATACTGTTATCAATATCCTTTTTATCCGACATTACACCGTCTCTCCCTAGTGATGATTATGACAGCGGCCGTACGCATGCCCATTACCTGGGTGCGAGCAACCTACAGGCGGCGTGTAGACGGCTGAGCTCGGAGAAAAGCCATTGCTGCCCGAGCCCGAAGCTGGCTGAATGGGATTGTGCGGCGCTGGCTGGGCGGGTAAGGCGGCAGCTGCGGTGGTAGGGGGTGGAGTAATGTCTGGAGCGCTGGTCGCGGTGGATGGCGGGTTACTGCCGACTGTATCAACAGAAGCCGAGCTGGTTGCCGGGGCGGTAGAGCCGCTCGCCGGCGCACCCCCGGTGTTAACCGGCCCCACATCCAACACCGAGACCACCATGCTGGTGGAGCCGCCAAACCAATCCCATAACTGCGCAGGCAATGACTCTCCAAGATTCTCCAGCAGCAGCGCACCCTGTTCGTTCACACTGGTCATCATCAAGTAGGGTCGCTTAACCCCGTCGGAAAACTTTCCGATAACCACATCGGTTGCAATGATATGCATGGCCAAACCGTCGTGGGTGAGCGTATCTTCCAGAAATTCGTTGCTGATACCGATTGAGGTGCTGCCCGCAGTACGCTGACCATCAAGAGAGAGCTCGCCCTCCGAGTAGGCCACGGCGAAAGAGGTGCGTATAGCATCAATGCGCACGGCCAACTCTACAACCTTGGACCTGGCCAGGTAGCTCGCATAGCTTGGGTAGGCCACGTTGGCAAGAATTGCCGTGATGGCTACAACGATCATGAGCTCAAGCAGCGTAAAGCCAGCTTGGCGACGCTTGAAGATGACGTTTCGGAACATGGTTATGCTTCTCTCGTAGCCTGCGGTCATAATAAGCTAACCAGCCGCGTTGAGAAAGGCGGTTTCACTACCAGGGACATCCTGTTGGGGAGAATAGATGGACTACACCACCCATACCGCTAAGCACCAAGCGTTGTTGAATCTCTTGGTCAAAAGTCTTCCTGATAAGGCGGTGCAATTCCCGCCTGACACGGCAACGAAACCTATCGACCAGTTCTGGCAGACCCTTTGCGCTGTTTTGCGTTGTCGAGATGACGAGATGGTTGAGCAGGTAGCGCGTTTAGCGGAATTGCCCGTGGCGGGTGACCTGGACAATCTGCCGATAGCCGTTAATTTGCTGCTGCCTGAAGCAACAGCGCTGGCGCTCAAAGTGGTGCCCCTGGGGAAAGAGGGCGATACGCTCATATTGGCCGTTGCCGACCCTTTTGAGCAGGGTTTGTACGAAAGCCTGCGATTTGCTCTTAGCGTGCCTTTCGCGCTGCGAGTTGCTTCGCCGCTAAAAATTGCCGTTGCAATATCAACGCTCTATTTTGATTCGGGTCCAGACTTCCGCCCTCTTGGAGAGCTCGACCTCGACAAACCGGGAGAGCAATCTGATGACGGGCTGGAAACCCAAATTCCCCGCCTTTGCAGCCGCTTGTTTGCTGAAGCGCTCAAGCGCAATGCTTCGGATATGCATATCCAAAATTTGACCGGAAGCTACGTGGTGCGGCTGCGCCTGGATGGTGTGCTTGAGCGATTAACGGTGCTGCCTGTGCTTGTGGCCAAGTCGGTAGTCAGGTTTCTCAAGGTTCAAGCATCGCTCGATACCACTAATACCTTTACACCGCAGGATGGACACATATCCATCAGTCTTGAGGGCAAAACCTACGACTTGCGATTGTCCTTTTTGCCAACTAACAGCGAAAATGAAAAAGTGGTTGTACGGTTTCTTAATCGCAACAACGATTTCCGACTCAGTCACTTGGGCATGTCGCTGGATGAAGTACACCGTTTGCGACGCATGGCGCAGAACCCTTCCGGAGTAATCTTGCTAACTGGCCCAACCGGGTCAGGCAAAACTACCACCCTTTACTCGCTGCTGAGCGAGGTCAATAGCGAGGATATTAGTATAAGTGCCGTGGAAGACCCGGTTGAATACCGCCTTCCCGGAATCGCCCAAACCCAGGTTAGTTCGGCGACAGGGCTGGGATTTACCGATGTTCTCCGATCTGTATTGCGCCAGGATCCGGACATTATCCTGATAGGAGAGATCAGAGATGGAGACACGGCGCGAATAGCTTTTCAGGCAGCACTGACGGGCCATCTGGTGCTAAGCAGTCTGCACACCAGGAACTGTTTTTCGGTTATTCCGCGACTGGCAGATATGGGTGTGGAAACCCAGATTATTTCTGAGTCTTTGGTGGGGGTGGTGTCTCAGCGTCTGCTGCGCCGATTGTGTGAGCACTGTGCAAGTGACGTAAGCACTGCGGAAACGCCCGCCGAGAAGCTTTTTGAACAAATAACCCGGGTACGACCGGCAAAACGATCCGAGGGTTGCGAACACTGCGATATGAAGGGTTATCGAGGGCGCCTGGTTATCACCGAAATGTTTGAAATGAATCCCGTAGCGATGGATCTGATAGCCGAGGGGAGAGCCACCTACGCAACTTTAAGGGCCAGCTGCGGGAAGCATTTTCGGTCGCTTGCTTCATCAGGAGCGAGGCAGGTAATTTCGGGAATTACCTCTGTCGACGAAGCTGTTCGAGTTTTGGGTCGCCCGTTCTGGGCAGAGATTGCCGCCGAATACCAGGTAAATAACCCGGATTTGAGCGATCTGGACCTGGGAAGCGAAGTGATGGAGCAACAATCAGTGCTGCTCATTTGTGAGAATCTGGAGGAGCATTCTCAAGCGATTGCGGACCTCTCCGGCAGTTGGGTGACCGTGCAACAGGTTGCTTCCGCGGCAGAAGCCAAAGAGCTGCTTAACGAAAAAGATCAGATTCAACTATTGGTGCTGGACGTGCCCGACGGTCTGCCGATGGATCAAGCTTTGGAGTATGTTGCCCAAGCTCGCACAAATCTTGCCTGGGCAAGACTTCCCGCAATAATTTTGTCGCCAAGGGAATTAGATGATTTCGAGCAACAGGCAAGGAATGCCGGCGCAACCAGCCACTTTCTGAGAAAGCCGCTAGTTGTTGCGGAGTTGCTCGAGCAGCTTGAAATTGCATATCAAACGGGCGCTGATTTTCGCTGGGATGATTAGTTTGGAATCTTGCAATGCAGGGTCAATTGGGGCCTTGAGCATTGAAGGGTACTGCACTTAACTCAAAGGTTTGGTGTGGGCAATTGAAGTTGGTAAATTTGATTTGATCTTGATGCATCTCGCCAGGTAGCGGGTCAGGTTTAGAATGCTGAAATGCCACCCATCGAAAACCTGATCGCTTTCACCCTGGCCGCCCTGGTACTGAACATTTCGCCCGGCCCGTCCAACATGTATGTGATGGCGCGCAGTATTTCCCAGGGCGTGCGCGGCGGTGTGGCCGCCGCCCTGGGTATGTCTACCGGCAGCCTGTTGGCGGTAATCGCCACGGCGGCGGGTATTTCGGTAGTTTTCCAGCAAAGCCCCCTGCTCTACACCCTGATTAAACTGGCCGGTGCCTGTTACCTGGTGTACCTGGGCGTTGGTTACTGGCGAGCCGGCCCGGTGGAAATGGGTCAGGCCCGGCCCAGCCCGCCCAAGCCGCTTGGCCGCATCTATAAAGAGAGCATTCTGGTAGAGATTACCAACCCCAAAATGGCGCTTTTCTTCCTGGCTTTTTTGCCGCAGTTTGTGGTGCCCGAGGCCGGGCCAGTCTGGTCGCAGTTGTTGGTGCTTGGCTTGATTGTTACTGTCTCTGCCCTACCCTGCGACCTGGTGGTGGCCTACGGTTCAAGCCGTGTGGCGCAATGGTTGATTCGCCACGAAAAGGCGCAAATTATTCAGGAGCGAGTCAGCGGTTCTATCCTGTTGTTACTTGGCTCTGGCATGTTGGCCGAAGAAGCCAGGCGCCTGGCTGGCCCCTGAGTTCCGCGCCTGTATAAATGTTGTAACTGGGTACAGTGGCGCCCTCAACCAGCTAGAATCGCAGCAAATCCAATGGAGCATTTTCACGGTATGCAGCCCCTGCGCGGCCTGGTTGGCCTTTCCCTGTTGCTTGCCCTGCCCTGCCTTGCGCAGGACAGCGAGCCGCTGCGCGTATCGGGTGTGCCAGAAGAGTATCGCGAGGCATTTAGCCAACAGCTAACCCGGATACAGGCGCCCTGCTCTGTGTCTCAGGCCCGTATGCGTGCGGTAATGAACCGAAACCGCGACGAGCTGCGCGATTTAACGCGGGCTGCCGGCAATTACCGGGCCAGTTGGGAAATTGAAGCGCAGCAGCTGGAGAATGGCTGTTATCAAGTGGCCATAGAGCTACAGCCTGGGCCGCGGGCCCGCTATGCCAGCGCGGACATCCAGCTGATTGGCGCGGGCGCCAAAGACGCGGCTCTCACACAGGCTGTGACCGATAGCCCTCTGCGCGCCGGAGCTGCGGTAGACCATGCCCGGTACGAGCGCTTTAAGGCCGATCTTGCGCGAATTGCCAATCGCCGTGGCTATCTGGATGCCAACTACCAAACCAGTCAGCTGCGAGTCGACCCTACCGCCAACTCGGCGGTTGCCATTCTGCATTTCCAAACCGGGCCGAGATACAGCTATGGCGAGCTGCTGACGGAGCAGAGCACCATCACGCCGGAACTGCTGCAGCGGTTTTCGCCCATCGAGACGGGGGCGCCCTATTCTTTTGACGATATTCAAACCTTTCAACAGAATTTGTTGAACAGTCGCTATTTTTCCAGCGTGGTGGTTCGCCCCCTGATTAGCGAACGAAGTGATGGCATGGTAGATGTGCGTCTGGAAGCCCAGCCGAATGATCGCTGGCGCTACGAGGCTGGCCTGGGCGTGGCCACCGATACCGGCCCCAGCTTTTCTCTTGGCGTGGACAACCGCCGTGTTACCGCCCAGGGGCAACGCGCCTCGTTGGGCACCACCCTGTCAGATACGGTGAAATCGGGCGAGCTGTCCTACGCTATTCCGCTGCAAAACCCTGTATCCGACCGCCTGCAGTGGCAGTTTGGCTACCGCGAGGAAGCAACCGATTCAGCCATTGGCCGGCTGGTTTCTGTTGGGGTTAGCCGAGTAACGCTGCGCGATTCCGGCTGGATTCGCACCACTGCGCTGGACTACAGTATTGAAGATTCCGATATTTCCACCCAGGACTTCACCAGCCAGCTGCTGATTCCCTCTATAGGTTGGCAGCGCAGCGTGAAAGAGGCTGGTCGCAGAACCATGAACGGCTGGCGCGTGTCCTTCGATGTGCACGGCAGCTCGTCAATGGCGGCTTCCGACTTCGACTTCGCGCAAACGGTGTTCGACGCCAAGTACATTATGCCCCTGGGAGGTGGCCGGGTGTTGGCACGCACCCAGCTGGGTGCTACCTGGGTGGAGGGGGTTTCCCTGCTGCCGGCGTCACTGCGCTTTTTTGCCGGCGGCGACAATTCTATTCGCGGTTACAATTTTGACGAGGTTGGCCCTGTCGACAGCCTGGGTCAGGTAGTGGGGGGGCGCCATCTGGCCGTGGGTAGCCTGGAATTCGCCTGGCCCATTCGCGAGAACTGGGACATTGCGCTGTTTGCCGATGGCGGCAACGCCTTTGATGACGACCAGTTTGATTGGAAGCAGGGCGCTGGCCTGGGGGTGCGATGGCATAGCCTGATTGGCACCCTGCGGCTGGACATTGCGGTGAATGACGAGGGCGATACCCGTTTTCACGTCTTTATAGGGCCGGAACTTTGATTCTGGTGCTAAAAACACTCAAGTACCTTTTTATTAGCATGCTGGTGGCAGTTTTGCTGTTGCTGGGCACCCTTGCCCTTGTGCCTTCCACGCCAATCGGCAGCGGTTGGCTGGTATCACAACTGAAGGCGCTGGCCGGAGATTCGCTGCAACTGGGTGATACGCAAGGGGCTATCAGCAGCGGGCTGGTGCTGTACCACCTGCGCTACGAGCTGGCCGCGGGAACCCTGGTGCTGGACCAGCTGGAGTTGCAGTGGCAGCCGGCTAGCCTGTTGTCTGGCAGGCTGCAGCTGGATTATCTGGCGGTGCGCGGTGGCGAGTGGCTGGCCAGTGAAAATCCCCCGCTGCAACCGGCATCGGGGCAGAGTGACACTTTCAGCTGGCCTGCCCTGACCTTGCCTATGCCGGTTGAGCTGCAGCAGCTTGAGCTTTCTGGCTGGCGCGGCGTGGAAGTGGCAGAGGGCGCAAGCCTTCGGGCCAGCCTGGCTGCGAAGGGAAACGAGTTGCAGCTGGCTTCTTTCAGTCTGAGTTCAGATATTCTAAATAGTGATGTAAGCGGCAAGTTAGCGCTTACACCGCCCTACTCCATGAACCTTCAGGCCAGTTGGGGCCTTGCCCTGGTCAATGGTGAAAGCTGGGCCGGGGAAGCCCACTTGTTTGGCAACCTGGACGGCATGGAAATCGACAATCGCGTGTCAGGGCCGGTGCAGCTTGAAAGCAGCGGCTCGGCGCGTCTTGTTGACTGGCAGTCGGGGCAGGCACCCGAACTGGATCAGCTGCGTTTCGATATACAGCATAGCCTGGCGCAATACCAGCTGGCGCTGGCGGGTGGGCAGCTTTTCGCCCGCAATGCGCAGTTGCAAGCAAGTGGGCACCCAAACCAGGTTCAGCTGGCGATGCAGGCTGATGTGGAATTTGACCAGCATGAGCTGGCCACCTTTGGCCAGCTGAATTTGCAGGCTAGTTTGCAGCAGATGCACAGCCTGCAAATATCGCGCTTGCAGCTGGATTCCGGGCGTGGCCAGGTGCAGGCAGAAGGGCAGCTAAGCTGGCAAGATGGGCTTTCCTGGCAAGCCCGGATTCGCGCCTCAAACCTGTCTCTGGTCGACCTGGTTTCGCAGTTGGATGCCGAGCTGGAGGTGGTGGGCAGTTTCGATACGGAGTGGGCACTAACTACCACTATAGAGAATATTACTATTGGCCTTGAAGGAGTGCAGTGGCAAATCAGCGGGCAAGCCAGTGTGCAGGACGATCGCGTTAGTTTTAGCGGCCTGTCGGCCGATTCCGGTGCGCAACAGATTTTATTGGATGGCCAGGTTTGGCCGCAGCCCGATTTCAGCTTTCAGGCCACTGCCAATTCGGTTTCCAACCTGATGCCGGGCCTTCAGGCGCAAGTACAGGGGCATGGCAGCATAGCCGGGCAATGGATTAACCCGCGTGGCGATGCCACCCTGAAAATTCGGCAGCTTTCAACCGATGCGCTGGATTTGCAGAGCGCCGACCTTCGTTTGATCCCCCTCGAGGGCGAGCAGCAATACCAGCTTGAACTGCAGCTGGGTGCTTTCAGCCAGGCCGGGCAGTTGCGCTTTTTAGCCCTTGGCCTTGGCGGCCAGGTGAACCCTCAGCAGGCCAACCTTGGCCTGACCGCCGAATTGCCGCTGGGCCGGCTGGAGTCCGACTTGCAGCTCCAGTATCCCCAGCTATTGCAGGGGCAGCCGGAGAATCTCCAGCTGGAACTTGAACTACAGAGCCTGTCGTTTGTTTCGGACAGCGATTTGCCGGGGTTTCAGTTGGAAAGCACGGCCAGAGCGACACTTGCGCGCAATCAGCAGCAACTGATGAGCAGCTGTATCAAGCTAAATGGTGGCGGTCGTGTTTGCCTGGAAGGCCAGCATAGCCCTAGCCTGCAGGGAAGCAGCCTGCAAGCGAGCTTCCGGGTCAGGGCGTTGCCAACCGCACTGGCTAACCCCTGGCTACCGCCCGATTTGCAATGGCAAGGCACTCTGGATGGAGACGCCAGCCTAATGCACGCACCGGGCCAGCCGCTGCAACTTGAAGCCAGCCTGACTGGCGAGCAGGGCTTGCTGCAACTTCGGCAGCTCGGCGAGGGCGAAGAACCGCTGGTTTACCGCAACCTGCAGGCAAGCGTTCAGGCCGATGGGCCCCAGTGGTCTGCCTCGGCGTCCGCTTTGTTACCCGGGGAGAGCCTCTTGCAGGCGCAGGCCCGATACCACAGTGAAACAGATGAAGTGTCGGCTACGGCCGACCTGTTATTGCACAGGCTGCACTGGCTTGAGGGCGTTAGCACCCGGCTGGAGGAGCCCGATGGCCGCGCCGAGCTGAGGCTTGATCTGGGCGGAACACTGCGGAAACCGCAGTTTGAATTGTTTACCGAACTGAGCGAGCTGCGAGGAATTGTGGTGGATAGCGGTGTGCAAATCAGCGACAGCTGGTTACGCCTGCAACCGGAGAAGGGTGACAACCGGCGCTACCTGCTGGCCGGGCGGATCAATACGGGGGAGGGTGGCGTTGATATCCAGGGCCAGTTTGGCCTTGCCGACCTGGACAAGCAAAGCGCCGTGCTATCTATTGATGGTGAGCAATTACTACTATTTGACCGCCCCGATTTATCCGCCTGGATCAACCCACAATTGCAGTTCGAATGGGAGGATGGCCAGGGGCGGCTGGACGGCACCATTGAAATGCCCCGGGCTAACCTGCAAATGCCCAAGGTGGGCGGCACTGCACTGCGGCGTTCGGGCGACGAGATTATTATCGGCCAGGCCAATGATGACAGCGAGGCAGCGCCTCGCATCAGCGGTCGCGTGCGGCTGCTGATAGGCGAGGATGTCAGGTTGAGCGGGCAGGGGCTTGATACCGGGCTCAGCGGAGCGCTAGATGCCGAGTACAACGCCGAGGGTGAGCTGGCGCTTTATGGCACTCTTACCATCGGCGATGGCGAATACGCCGCTTATGGCCGAACCCTGAACATCGAGAGCGGTTCGCTAACCTTCAGCGGCGAGGCCGGTAACCCGGGCATTATTATTCGTGCTGTGCAGTCTTACCCCGAATATCAGGTGGGGATTCAGATAACAGGCACTGCGCAAAACCCCGTGACCGAGCTGTTTTCCACGCCGGTCATGCCGCAAACCGACATCCTGGCGATATTGGTAACGGGCCGAAGGCTGGATCGCATAGGCGAGGGCGAGGCGCCATCTCTGCTGGACGCCATTGACTCGCTAGGCATTGTGGGTGGCGAATCGCTAACCGGGCGCATCGAGTCGGCCTTTGGTTTAAGCGAGTTTCGTATTACCGACGAGGAAGAGGGCAACTCGGTGGTGGCTGGCACCTACCTGTTGCCACGGCTTTACGTGGAGCTGGTGCAAAGCCTGTTCGATCGCACTTCCAAGCTGGGCCTGGAATACCTGGTGAACGACAACCTGCGCCTGCGGGCGCAAACCGGCGACGCCCAGAGCATGGAGCTGATCTACGTGATCGAACGACCCTAACCGGACCGCCTGGCGGAAGTGTCCGACCCTCGGTGCAAGTGTCTGACCCTCGGTGTAAGTGTCTGACCCCGTCAGGGGTCAGATGCTGGTGGCTTAACCCCCGATGGAAGTGTCGATGCTGGCGGCTTAACCCCAAGCGCCGTCATTGATGCGGTAGAATATCGCGACAAGCAAAGAGGCCTTTTCGTGGAAAAAACCGAACTGAAAGAATTGCTGCTGCAATTGCAGAGCGCGCTGAAAGAAACCGACCAGCTGGATCCCGAACTGGAACAAATGGTTGAAGAAATCGACCAGGATTTGCACCGCTTGGCCGATGAGCACGACCATTCGCCACTCGAGGATCTGGAAGACCGCATCGAATCGGTGGCGGTCAATTTCGAAGCCAACCACCCGCGTACCAGCGGAATTCTTCGCGAGGTGGCCGACCTTCTGGCCAAGATGGGCATCTAGGGTGCCCTCGCCCGATACGCGGCAATTCCCCCTGAACCTGTATCTATGCCTGCGCGGGCAGGGGGCTGCGTGGACGTAACCCCCATAATTGACGGGCTGAATGACAACCAGCGCCAGGCCGTTACCTCCGACGCCAAGCATCTGTTGGTGCTGGCCGGCGCCGGCAGCGGAAAAACCCGCGTGCTGGTGCACCGCATGGCCTGGATTATCGATGTCATGCAGCAGTCGCCGCACTCCATTCTGGCGGTCACCTTTACCAACAAGGCTGCGCGCGAAATGCGCGAGCGCATCGAGCGCATGCTGGGCATTCCCACCCGCGGCATGTGGGTGGGCACCTTCCATGGCCTGTGCCATCGCCTTTTGAACCAGCATTGGCAGGAAGCCGGCCTGAACCAGAATTTCCAGATCCTCGATAGCGATGACCAGCTGCGGTTGGTGAAACGCATTATTCAGGGGTTGGGCATGGACGAGTCACGCTGGCCGCCGCGCCAGGCGCAGTGGTTTATCAATGGCCAAAAAGACGAGGGCGTGCGCGCCGCCTACGTGGCAGACGCGCCCGACCCCTTTGTGCAGGCGCAGAAACGCATCTATCAGGCCTACGAGGATTACTGCAAGTCCAATTCTCTGGTCGATTTTGGCGAGCTATTGCTGCGCGCGCATGAATTGCTGCGCGACGACGAAAACCTGTTGCGGCACTACCAGGGCCGCTTTGCCCACATTCTGGTGGACGAATTCCAGGACACCAACAGTATTCAGTACGCCTGGCTGCGGCTGCTGGCCGGAGACAGCGCCTCCCTGATGGTGGTGGGTGACGATGACCAGTCTATCTACGGCTGGCGCGGTGCAAAAATCGAGAATATCCAGAGTTTCCACGAGCGCTACGCCGATACCGAAACTGTGCGCCTGGAACAGAATTACCGTTCAACCGGCACCATTTTACAGGCCGCCAATTCGGTGATATCGCGTAACGCCGGGCGCATGGGCAAGAACCTGTGGACCAGCCAGGCCGAGGAGTCCATGAAGAAGGGAGGCATCGAGGGCCTTCGCGCCTTCTCTGACCGCCTTGACAAGCAGGTAAGTTTCCGCGCCTCTCCGCGCCACGCCGCCTCAGGCACTGATTAGCATTGAATGGATATCTGAGGGCCCACCGAGGA
>CAKZNR010000007.1 GCA_937129725.1 uncultured Cellvibrionales bacterium
AGCCCGATGACAATTTCCCATTCCATCAGAGCGACTCCCCGTTCACTTGCGGCAGTTTGAGATGCCAGTCGGTACGCTGCTGGTATTGATGCGCCGCCGACAGCAGTTGGCTCTCGCAAAAATAGTTGCCTACCAGCTGCAAACCCACGGGCAGGTTGTTGATCTGGCCGCAGGGCAACGACAGCGCCGGCAAGCCGGCTAAATTGGCGGGAATGGTATAAAGGTCTTCGCGGTACATCTCGACCGGATCGGCTGTTTTCTCGCCAAAGCGGAAGGCCGTGGAAAGCGCCGAGGGGCTAACCACAAAGTCGACCTGCTCGAAAGCCGAGACAAAGTCCTGCTTGATCAGGCGGCGAATTTTCTGCGCCTGGCGGTAGTAGGCATCGTAGAAGCCGGAGGACAACACGAAGGTGCCCACCAGGATGCGGCGTTTCACCTCGTCGCCGAAGCCTTCGCCGCGGCTACGAGAATACATGTCTTCCAGATCGCGCGGGTTGTCGCAGCGGTGCCCGTAGCGCACGCCGTCGAAGCGCGACAGGTTGGTGGAGCATTCCGCCGGCGCCACCACATAGTAAGTGGGAATGGCCAAATCGGCATTGGGCAGGCTGATTTCCACCAGCTCGGCGCCAGCCTGTTCAAATTCCTTTAGCGCAGCCTCGATTACCGGTTCCAGTTCGGCGCTAACGCCACCCGCAAAATACTCCTTTGGCAGGCCGAGTTTCTTGCCTTCAAGGGGTTGTTCCAGTTGCTGCGAATAGGCGGGCACCGGCCGGTCGACAGAGGTTGAATCCAGCGGGTCAAACCCCGCCATGGCCTCCAGAAGCAGCGCGCAATCCTCGGCCGAGGGCGCAATGGGGCCGGCCTGGTCGAGACTGGAGGCGAAGGCGATCATGCCGTAGCGGGACACTCGCCCATAGGTAGGCTTAAGGCCGGTAACACCGCACAGCGAAGCCGGTTGCCGGATTGATCCGCCCGTATCGGTGGCCGTGGCTCCCGGTACCATGCGTGCTGCCACTGCTGCCGCAGAGCCCCCCGAGGAACCGCCGGGAACGCGGTCGGTGTCCCAGGGATTTTTCACCGGGCCGTACCAGCTGGTTTCGTTCGAGCTACCCATGGCGAACTCGTCCATGTTGGTTTTGCCCAACATAACGACACCGGCTTGCGCCATGTTTTGAACCAGGGTGGCATCGTAAGGTGAGACAAAGCTGTCGAGCATGTGCGACGCGCAGCTGGTGCGAACGCCTTTGGTACAGAAGATATCCTTGTGGGCGATGGGGACGCCGGTCAGCAAGCCTGCATTGCCGTCGGCAATTAGCTGATCTGCGGCCTGTGCCTGCTGCAGGGCCTGCTCTTCAGTGAGGCTGATGAAGGCGTTTAGTTTTGGCTCAAGCGCCTTGATGCGCTCCAGGTAGGAGCGAGTAATTTCAAGGCTGCTGATCTTTTTTGCGGCCAGGTCGTCTCTGATCTGGCGAATACTCTGATATGACATCAAATTCCCTGGATTCTTATTCAATTACCCGGGGAACCAGGTAAAGGCCCTCTTCGGTAGCGGGTGCAATGGCCTGAAAGGCGTCGCGTTGATTGGTTTCCGACACCTCGTCCGCGCGCAGGCGCTGGGCTTCATCCAGGGGGTGCGAAAGTGGCGCAACCGCACTGGTATCGACCCGTTTCAGGGTGTCGATCATTTCGAGAATGTCGCCCACACTGTCGGCGGTGCTCTGAATATGGGTGTCGTCGATGGCCAGTCGGGCAAGCTGAGCAAGTCGACCGACTTCTTCCGAACTGATGGACATGAGGCAGTTCCAATAATAGGGGTAAGGCGCAGAAAGCCCGCTAAGTTACCATATTTGGCGCTTGCTCAAAATCCCTGCCGTTGGTACATTGCCCTGCTTAATCCGCAGACGGTCAACAGCTCTCAAGACACGGATAATAAAATTATGCTGAAAGCTTTGCGTGGGCTGGTCGCCAACGATCTCTCTATCGATCTGGGCACCGCCAATACGCTAATTTATGTGCGCGACCAGGGCATTGTCCTGAATGAACCATCGGTAGTGGCGATTCGCCACATCCATGGCCAGAAAATTGTCGAGGCGGTTGGCATCGAAGCCAAGCGCATGCTGGGCCGTACGCCGGGTAACATCCTTGCTATCCGGCCGCTCAAAGACGGCGTGATCGCTGACTTCCAGGTCACCGAGAAGATGCTGCAGTACTTCATCAAAAAGGTGCATTCGGCCAAGTGGTTTACTCCCAGCCCGCGCGTTTTGGTGTGTGTGCCCTGCCAGGCCACCGAAGTGGAAAAGCGCGCCATCAAGGATTCGGTGCTGAGCGCCGGCGCCCGCGACGTGCACCTGATTGACGAGCCCATGGCTGCAGCCATTGGCGCGGGGCTGCCGGTAGAAGAAGCAAGCGGTTCCATGATTGTAGATATCGGTGGCGGTACGTCCGAGATTGCCATCCTGTCGCTCAGCGGCACGGTTTACTCCGATTCGGTGCGCATTGGCGGTGACCGTTTCGACGAGGCCATTGTGAATTTTGTGCGGCGCAAGTACGGCAGCGTAATCGGCGATGCCACGGCCGAGCGAATCAAACATGAAATTGGCACAGCATTCGCCAGCAGCGAAGTTCGCGAAATTGACGTTCGCGGCCGTAACCTGGCCGAGGGTGTACCCAAAAGCTTTACCCTGACCAACGACGAAGTGCTGGAAGCTTTGCAGGAGCCCCTGGCAACCATCGTGCAGGCGGTCAGACGCGCCCTGGAGCAATCGCCGCCGGAACTGGCGTCGGATATCGCCGAGCGGGGTATTGTATTGACCGGTGGTGGCGCATTGTTACGCGACATCGATCGGTTGCTTACCCACGAAACCGGCCTGCCTGTTATCGTGGCAGACGACCCACTTACCTGTGTGGCGCGCGGTGGCGGTCGAGCGATGGAGATGCTCGACAAGAAGCACCTGGATTTGCTGTCCTACTAGCCAGAGCGTCTAGCCCGGAACTGGAACTAAATTCCCATGGCCAATGACCGACACTTATTTCGCCGCGGTCCGGCGTCGGTCAATGCGCTGATGTTTTTCGCTTTTGTCTGCGCTTTTCTGTTGGCAATCAACTACCTTACCGACTGGCTCGACCCGGTTCGCACCCGCGTACTGAACCTGGTGTCTCCTCTTTACCAGGTAACCAACATTCCACAGGAACTTCGCCAGTGGGGTGATGCCAATTTCGCCAGTCGGGAAGCCCTGCTGGTGGAGGTGCAAGAGCTGCGCGACCAGAACCTGATTCTGCAGGGGCGGGTGGCAACCATGGCCACCCTGTCGGCGGAAAATACCCGTTTGCGGCAACTGCTAAATGTGGCCGAACTGGTCGAGCAGCGCGTACTGATTACCGAGATGATCGGCGTACCGCCGGGCAGCGAGGTGCACCGCCTGATAATTGACAAGGGAGCCGGCCAATCGCTGTTTGTGGGTCAGCCGGTGATTGACGCGGATGGCCTGATCGGGCAGGTGACCCGGGTGGCCGACGACTACAGCGAAGTGTTGATGATTACTGATCGAAGCCACGCTGTACCGGTGCAAAGCCTGCGTTCGGGAACACGTGCAATCGCCGAGGGTGCTGGCGACAATTTCTTGCGCTTGCGAAACCTGCCCGTAACCACCGATGTGCAAACTGGTGACACGCTGGTTACTTCCGGGCTGGGCGGCAGGTTTCCCAAGGGCTATCCGGTGGGTCAAATTACCTCGGTTGCCATCGAGGATGGCTCGCCTTTCCTGGAAGTGCTGGTGGAACCCGCGGCCTCGCTGCAAACAACCCGGCACCTTCTCTTGCTGTTTTCCGATCGCCAAACCCGGTCTCTTGCGCCTGAGTAACCATGGTATTTGACGAGAAAAATACGCTGTCGCCCCTTCTGATTGCCCTGTGGTTGATGCTGGCCTGCGGGCTCTATATTTCATCCATCCCGTTTCTGGGCAATATCCGCATTGACGCGGTGGCATTGCTGATTATTTTTCTGGGTCTGTACCGCCCCGCCAGCCTCAGTCTCAACCTGGCTTTTTTTGCCGGGCTAATGCAAGACCTGGTCGCATTGGCGCCGCTTGGTCAGCACGCTCTGGGCCTGACAGTGGTGGCCTTTATCTTGCACTATCTGCACGATGAAGCGCGCTTGCTCAACCGGGTAATGCAATGGGTGCTGGTATTGGGTTGTCTGATTTTGCTGAAATTTCTGTCCAGCTGGATTACCGCGCTCAGCCTTGGCATTTTGCCGGGCCTGGCAGCTTATGGGTCGGCGCTGGTGACCTCGCTGCTATGGCCCCTTTTGCTGGCGTTGGCGCTACGGCAGCCGCGTGTTCGGCGCCCCGCGAGTTAGCCATGATCCTGTTGGCATCTACTTCTCCGCGTCGGGCGGAGCTACTCGAGTCTGTCGGCATCCGTTTCAGGCTGGCTCCCCAATCCACTGACGAAAGCGTGCTGGCCTCGGAAACAGCCGAGCAGTACGTGCAGCGTGTTGCCCGGGAAAAAGCACAGGCGGCCATGCGCAGCGAGCCGAATTGCAACCTTCCGGTACTTGCCGCCGATACCTGTATTTCCTGTCAGGGCGATATCATGGGTAAGCCGGCAAACCGCGAGCATTTCAGGCAAATGATGCAGCGGCTCTCCGGTGCCCGTCATCAGGTGCTGTCGGCTGTTGCCCTGGGGCGGCCTGGAGAAACAAACCTGGGCATGCGCCTGGTGGTTTCGCAGGTGGAATTCCGCAGCCTCGACGCAGACGAAATCGAGTCGTACTGGGCTACTGGCGAGCCGGCCGACAAAGCCGGTGGTTACGCCATACAGGGCCTGGCTGCGGCATTTGTAAAGCGGCTGGAGGGTAGTTACAGCGGCGTGGTTGGCCTGCCTGTTTGTGAGACACTTGAGCTGTTGTCGCAAGCCGGAGTGCAGCCAGACTGGAAGTGCCATGAGTGACGAGTTGCTGATCAATGTGACCCCCAGCGAAACCCGCGTTGCCCTGGTAGAAAATGGGTTGCTGCAGGAGGTGCAGATAGAACGCCATGCGCTGCGGCAACTGGTGGGCAATATTTATCGCGGCAAGGTGGCGCGGGTGCTACCGGGAATGCAGGCAGCCTTTGTGGATATTGGTCTCGAGCGGGCCGGCTTTTTGCACGAGTCTGATATCCCGCTGCTGGACGAGGCCGGCATCGAACAGCAAAACCGCGAATCGGGCAATATCGTCAGCAAGGTGCACGATGGCAAAGCCCTGCTGGTGCAGGTAGTTAAGTCTCCCCTGGGTTCCAAGGGCGCGCGGCTTAGTACCCATTTATCCCTTTCGGCTCGCAACCTGGTGTTTATGCCGCACAGTCTGCACCTGGGTATTTCCCAGCGCATTGAAGAGGAAGCCGAACGCGAACGTTTGCGCGAAACCATGGCCCGCCTTGTGGAAGAATCCGGTGACGCCGGTGGCTTTATTGCACGAACCGCCGCCGAGGGCGCCACGGAAAAGGAACTGCGCGACGAGATGGCCTTTCTGCGCCAACGCTGGCAGCAGGTCAGGCAGCGTGCTAAGGAGGTTAAGCCGGGGCAGCTGGTTTATGAGGATTTGCCTTTGGCTCTGCGGGTATTGCGCGACATCAGCAACCCGGAGCTGGAGCGAATTCGCGTGGACCAGGAAGAAACCTTTCACCGATTGCAGGAATTTTGCCAGACCTATTGCCCCCAGCTCACTTCGAGCTGCGTGCTGTATGACGGCCAGCGACCCCTGTTCGACCTTTACAGCGTCGAAGATGAAATCAGCAAGGCGTTGCAGCCGGTGGTGCCCTTGAAGTCGGGTGGCTACCTGGTAATTGAGCAGACCGAGGCCATGACCACGGTAGACGTGAATACGGGAACCTTCGTTGGCAGCCGCAATCTGGAAGAAACTATTTTTAAAACCAACCTGGAAGCGGCAACCGCGCTGGCCCGGCAACTGCGCGTGCGCAACCTGGGCGGTATCATCATTGTCGACTTCATCGATATGGAAAATCCGGAACACCGCAGGCAGGTGGTCAGGGCATTTGAAAAGGCACTGGAGAAAGACCGGGCAAAAACTGTGCTGTCGCAGGTGTCTACCTTTGGTCTTCTGGAAATGACGCGCAAGCGCACGCGCGAAAGCCTTGGCCAATCCCTTTGTGAACCCTGTCCGGAATGTTCCGGCGCCGGTGTGGTCAAATCTGCCGAGACCATCTGTTTCGAGATTTACCGGGAAATTATGCGAGAGAGCCGACAATTTGAGTGTGAGAAGCTGCTGGTGCTGGCATCGCAGCATGTAGTTGAACGCATGCTCGAGGCCGAGGCGGACAGGGTGGCCGAGCTCGAGGATCATATCGGCCACCCCATCGAGTTCCAGTCGGAGAGCCACTACCGGCAAGAGCACTACGACATCATCCCGGTGTAGGTAGGTAATTTAATGCGGCGTCAGATAAAACAGACAGCCGACTTCTGTCGCTGGAGTATCTACCTGACGGTGATTATCGCCGCCCTGTGTCTGGTGGTTGCCCGTTTGTTGGTAAACCAGCTGTACCTCTACGAGGAGAATATCGAAAGTTGGCTTTCTTCTGCTGTGCTGACCCAGGTGGAAACCGATGCAGCCCGCGGTGAATGGCTGGGACTGTTCCCCGTGGTTCAGCTTGAAGGGCTAACCGTAGGCAACCCCGGGCAGTCGGCAGCTTCTGCGCAGTTTGTGCGAGCCGAACCCAACTATCTGCAGAGCTTTCAACATGGCAATGCCATTTGGGAAGATTTGCGGGTGACCGATTTGCGCCTTGATCTGGTGCAAATGGCCGATGGCAGTTGGACACTGCGTGGTTTGACGGGCGAGGCCGGGGCTGGCGGGGCGGCATTCTCCCAGTTGCTGGAGATGTTTTTTCGCAGTCGGCTGATTCGCATCGATGGGCTGCAGGCCAATTTCAACTTTCGCAACGGTCGCAGCCTGATAATGAATTTTGGCGAGCTGGTGGCAGAAAACGACGCGGGTTTTCACCGGCTACGACTTCAGGCCGAAATTCAGGGTGCTGCCAATCGCTTAACCTACCTGGCCGAGCTTGAGGGAGACGCCAGCCAGCCCGACCGAATGCGTGGCGTGGGCTATATGACGCTGGCCGGCGCGGATATCGGCGGCATAGTGGATGTGCTGGCCGGCGACCTGCTTAATATTGACACATCGGGCCCCATGCCCGCGTCTGGCGCACTCTGGTTCGACTTTTCCGACCAGGGTTCGGTTCGAGCCGAGGGCAATATTAGCGTGCGTGGCTTTGCCCTGGGGGGTTCGGACCCACTCGACCTAAATTCCGCCCTGGTGATTTCCTCGCCCGCGCCTGGCAGCTGGCAGTTGAGGTTGGAACAGGCGGAATTGCAAGCAGCTCAACAGCAGCTGCAAATCGGGCAGCTGAGTTTGGGGCAGCAGGGCAATCAAATGCAGGTGACTGCAGCCAATTTCGACCTGACTGAATTGGCATCTCTGATAAATGAAAACCGCATGTTGCCCGGCAGTGGCAGCACCGAGCTGGCTCAGCTACAGCCGGCCGGGCAGGTTGAGGCCCTGCAACTGGATATTCCCATGGCCAACCGCGATAGCTGGCGATTGTCGGCCAACCTTTCGCAGCTTGACCTGAACAGTTGGAAACGGGCACCTGCGGTAGAAAATCTTTCCGGGCACCTTGAAATGACAGCGGATGTTGGCCGCTTTCAGATTGACGGCGAAAATACCCTGGTAGCTTTTGAAGAGCTGTTCTCGCAGCCGTTGCTGCATGAAGAATTAAAGGGGCAGGTTAACTGGCGAATCGATTGGCGCAATTCCAGCCTGTTGCTTTACAGCGGCAAGATCGATTCCAGGGGAGCTTACGGCATAACTGCCAGTCAGTTCCGCCTTGTCACACCGCTGGACGGCAGTTTCGCCAGTGATTTCACCCTGATGGCCGGCACCGAGGGCGGTCGCCTGCAAGACTGGCCCGCTTATGTTCCTCTTGTTGCCGACCCTCAGCTACTGGAGTGGTTGCAACAATCCGGTATGGAGGGGCAAATGCCCCAGACCGCTTTTGTTTACAGGGGCAAACTGCGCGAAAACCTTTCGCAGCAGCGCCATATCGAGTTGCTTGCCAACGTCGAGGGTGCGGCGCTTGATTTTGCCGAGGGCTGGCCGCGTGCCGACTCCCTGCAGGGTCGCTTTATGCTTGCCGATGGCTCGGCTCGTTTTGAAGGCGATAGCGGCTTTTTCGCCGGCCTTGAGCTGGGCGATCTGTTGGTCGATATCCGCGATGAATTCCTGCGGGTGCAATCGCAGTCCTGGGGCGATCTCTCCAATTACCAGGCGATAGTGGTGGACAGCCCGCTGTCTGATGATTTGTCGACCGCTCTCGATCCGCTGTCACTGGCTGGTCCGGCTCGCGCCAATTTTGAACTAGAGATGCCTCTGGACGATGTTGAAGAGGCCGACGCCAGCATGCTGTTGAGCTTACAGGGCAACCAATTGCTGGCGCCTCAGTTGGATCTGGCCATTGAAAATATTCGCGGCGATTTGCTGTATGACGCATCGGGCCTTCGGTCCGAGAACCTGGCGGGGGAACTATGGGGGCGTGAGTTAGAGGCGGCCATATCCCAGCAGGGTGATCGTATTGATCTTGAGTTACAGGGCAGCATGGATGTCGATTCCCTGCACGACTGGCCGGCGCTCGACCTGCCCCCGGGTTTGTCCGGCCGGTTTGACCTGCAGGGGCTGTTCAGTTTCGCACCGCAACCCTCGTTAAACAGCTATCGGTTTCTGTCTGATTCGGTCGGTCTGGCGCTGGATATTCCCGGCGAACTGGCAAAAACCGCCGAGCAGTCCCGCGCTCTCGAAGTCATCCTGGTGGAAGCTGTAGCCGGTTTGGCAGTGGAATTGTCATGGGGTGAGCAACTTCAGGCCGCGCTTGATCTGGATAGCGAGGGGCAGGTGAGTCAGGCGGCTTTCTCGCTCAATGCGCCACGACCCTCAAAAATTCCTGGCCAGGTGCAGGGTCGACTCATCGTCGATCAATTGGATGTCGACCAGTGGATGGAAT
>CAKZNR010000008.1 GCA_937129725.1 uncultured Cellvibrionales bacterium
CCTGCTTGAGTTCACACCCTTGCAATGTGAAATCATCCAGACACTGGGCGGAACGCCACCAAAGTATGGCCACATTCCGGTAGTGACCAACCGCGACGGACAAAAACTAAGCAAACAGAACCACGCAATGCCTGTTTACGGGCATAATGCACGCGAAAACCTGTTGAATGCGCTGGCTTTTCTGGGCCAACGACTGGACAAAGCGTCCAAAGCCGATAGCATTGGCGCCTTGCTCGATAGCGCCGTCCTCAACTGGAAGCGCGACCGTATTCCGCGACTCCCCTGCGCCACCTGGCCACCAAATTCATGTTAAAACGATTTCGAAAAAACAAACCCGACCAACAGGTGCTGAAAAAGCGCCAGCACGGCATTAACAAAGCAGAAATTTCCCAGGCTGCCTGCGAGATCGTCAAGCACCTGAGCGAAAATGGCTATGAAGCCTATGTGGTGGGTGGCTGTCTGCGCGATGCCATCATGGGGCTGCACCCGAAGGACTTTGACGTAGCTACCAGCGCCACGCCGGAACAGGTAGTTAAACTCTTTCCGCGCTCGCGCATCATTGGCCGTCGCTTCAAAATTGTTCACGTACGCCGCGGGCGCGAGCTGATTGAGGTAACCACCTTTCGCGGCCACCACGAATCCGGTGGCGGCAAGCATGCCCAACAAGCAAAAAGCGGCTTGCTGGTGCGCGACAACGTGTATGGCGATCTCGAGGCCGATGCGCTGCGCCGCGACTTTACCTGCAACAGCCTCTACTACGACCCACAAAAAGAATTGCTGATTGACCGATGCAACGGCGTGGCAGATATGCGCAATGGCATTTTGCGCACCATTGGCGACCCCTGGGACCGCTTCTGCGAAGACCCGGTTCGTATGATTCGCGCCGTGCGCTTCGAGGCCAAGCTTGGTTTAGCGCTGGACGAAGCCAGCCAGGAAGCCCTGGAACAAAACCGCCACATGATGCAAGAGGTGGCCCCGGCCCGCCTGTTCGACGAAATGATCAAGGTATTGATGCAGGCTCACGCCCTGGATGCCTTCAACATGCTTTACGACACCGGCCTGTTCGAACAACTGTTTCCCGGGCCGTTTGACGCCCTCGAGAACGGCCCCGACTACCTGTTTGAAATGATGCAACTTGCCATGCGCAATACCGAAACGCGCATTGCCGAAGACAAGGGCGTTGCGCCGTTTTTTCTTTACTCGGTGCTGCTGTGGCCGGCGGTAAAAATTCACTACGACGAATTTATCGAGCGCGGCATTGCCCCGGCCGATGCCATGCGCCAGGCAGGTGATATCGCCCTGCAGCGTCAGGTTCAACGCATAACCATTCCGCGGCGTTTTTCAACCAGCATGCAGGATGTCTGGTTTCTGCAAACTGCGCTTGAGCGCATAACGCCCAAGCGCGCCGCCCGCACCGCCGAGCACCCGCGTTTTCGCGCCGGATACGACTTCCTTTTGTTGCGCGAGGAAGGCGGCGAACAGCTCAACGATCTGGGCCAGTGGTGGACCGACTACCAGAAAGCCAATCCACAACAGAAATCGCAAATGGTCAACCAGAAATCCGGCGGCAATAGCGATGGCAAGCGGAGACGACGGCGGCGACCGCGGGGAAAGGGGGGCAACCAGGGTAATAGCAGCGAATGAACATTGCGTTGATTGGACTGGGCACCAACCTGGGTGACCGACCAACCAACCTGCAAAGCGCGCTCGACCAGCTGGCCCATCACCCATCCTGCGAGCTGTTGGCTCGCTCCAGCATCTACCAAAGCGCGCCAATGGGCCCGCAAGATCAGCCCGACTTTCTGAATATGGCATGCCAGCTTCAAACCAGCCTGCAGCCACTGCAACTTTTGGAACTGTGCAAGCAATTAGAAGCTGACCTTGGCCGCCTACCCGGCGAGCGTTGGGGCCCGCGACTGATCGACCTGGATATCCTGCTTTTTGGCGAGCAATTTCTTCAGCAGGACGAGCTAAGCATTCCTCACCCGGGCTTGTCCGAGCGCGCTTTTGTGCTATTGCCGCTGACTGAATTGGTTCCAGGCTGGCGGGTTCCCGGTTGCAACAAAACAGTTCAACAGCTGGCAGCAAGTTGTTCCAGCGATGACATTTCGAGGTGGAAGCCGGGCACAGAATCCTGAAAAACAGGTACACTGGCAACCTGTTCTAATGCGGAATTCTGGCATCTTGAAACTGGATTTTGAGTCGCTTGGCCTAGCCCAAAACCCGACCACACCGCCACGGCACATAGCGGTGGAAGGCGCCATTGGCGTGGGCAAAACTACTCTGGCTCGCAATCTGGCCGAAACCTTTGGCTACGAAACCCTGCTTGAGCTACCGGAAGAAAACCCCTTCCTGGAGCGCTTCTACGCCGACCCGCGCCCCAATGCGCTGCCAACCCAGCTTCACTTTCTGTTTCAGCGCACGCGCCAGCTGCAGGAAGCCAGCCAGGTAGACATGTTTAGCGGCGGCCGCGTATCTGACTTTTTGATCGACAAAGACCCTATCTTTGCCGAGGTCACCCTGGACGAGGACGAACTGCGGCTGTATCGCATGGTTTACGACCAGCTCACCATCGACGTGCCACAACCGGATCTGGTGGTGTACCTGCAGGCCCCTACCGAAGTGCTACAAAAACGCATTCGCGGGCGCGGCCTGGCCAGTGAGCAAGCCATTGCCAGCGATTACCTGGCCAAGCTGAACGAAGCCTACGCCAGCTATTTTCACTATTATCGGGAAAGCCCTCTGCTAATTGTGAACGCCAGCGACGTGAATCTGGCCGAAAGCCAGGAAGATTATGCCGATCTGGTGCAATACTTGCTGAATATCAGCAGCGGCACGCACTATTACAATCCTATTGCGCAGAAGCAGGGAACTAAATGAGCATCAAGAAGGTGAATATCCGCACCCTGCAAACCAGCAAAGAAAATGCTGAACGCTTTGCCGTAACCACAGCCTACGACGCCACCCTGGCCCAAACCGCCAGCGAAGCCGGTATTGAAGTGCTGCTGGTGGGCGACAGCCTGGGCAACGTGGTGCAGGGGCAAGACAGCACCGTGCCCGTTACTCTGGAGCACATGGTTTACCACACCCAGTGCGTGGCGCGCGGCAATACGCGCAGCCTGGTGATTGGCGACATGCCTTTTATGACCTACCAGGATCCATTCAGCGCCGCCGAAAACGCCGCAGAATTAATGCGCGCCGGTGCCAACATGGTGAAAATGGAAGGCGGTGCCTGGCTGGCCGACACCATTGCCCACCTGAACCACCAGGGCATACCCGTGTGCGCCCATCTTGGCCTGCTGCCGCAAAGCTACCACCTGCTGGGTGGCTATCGCATACAGGGAAAAACCGAAGAAGACGCCGCGCGTATGCTGGCCGATGCCAAAGAACTGGAAGAAGCCGGCGCACAGCTATTGGTAGTGGAAATGATTCCCGAAGCACTGGCCAAAAAGATTACCGAAGAACTAAGCATTCCCGTGATTGGCATTGGCGCCGGCGGCGGCACCGACGCGCAGGTGCTGGTGATTTACGACCTGCTGGGGCTGAGTGGGTATATCCCGAGCTTTTCCAAGAACTTTATGGAAGCTGCAGGGGGAGTCAAAGAGGCGCTGCAAGCATACGGGGAAGCGATTCGCTCCGGTCAGTTTCCCGATTCCGACCACACCCTGATTTAGCGGCCCCGATCCGATAACCAGACTCGTTCGCCGGTTATCCTTTCTGCAGACCAAAAGAAACCCCGCCAAGCCAATGCCTGACGGGGTTCTTTATGGGCCGGGCTAGCCCAGATCGAAACGTCCGGCGTTCATCACCTTCGTCCAGGCCGCAACAAAGTCGCGCACAAATTTTTCTTGCGTGTCACTTTGTGCATAAACCTCGGTAATGGCACGCAGCTGAGAGTTTGAACCGAAGATCAGGTCACAACGGGTACCTGTCCATTTCACTTCACCGGTTTTCACGTCGCGCCCTTCAAAGCAATCCTCTTGCGTGGGTTTCCATTCGATACCCATGTCAACCAGATTGACAAAGAAGTCGTTGCTCAAGACGCCCTTGCGGTGCGTAAAAACACCCTCTTCCCGGTCCTGATAGTTGCCACCCAACACGCGCAAGCCACCTACCAGCGCTGTCATCTGAGGCACGCTCAGTTCCAGCAACTGGGCTTTGTCGACCAGCATTTCCTCGTCTGCCACGCTGAATTTGGTGGGGCGATAGTTGCGGAACCCATCGGCCTCGGGCTTCAGATACTCAAAGCTTTCGGCGTCTGTCTGCTCGTCGGTAGCATCGGTTCGGCCCGGCGTGAAAGGCACTTCAACCGAAATACCGCCCGCCTTGGCGGCCTGTTCAACCGCGGCATTGCCCGCCAACACAATCAGGTCGGCCAATGAAACACGCTTGCCGTCATTCCGGGCTTGGTTGAACTCCTGCTGAATAGCTTCCAGCACAGCCAATACGCGCTGCAGTTTTTGTGGCTCGTTTACTTCCCAGTCGTTCTGCGGCGCCAGGCGAATGCGTGCACCGTTGGCACCGCCGCGCTTATCGGACCCGCGATAGGTTGAAGCCGAGGCCCAAGCCACGCTCACCAGTTCGGCTACCGACAAATCGCTTGCCATTACTTTGCTTTTCAGATCAGCGACATCCTGCTGATTGACCAGTTCATGATCAACTGTCGGCACCGGGTCTTGCCACACCAGCTCTTCCTGCGGCACTTCCGGCCCCTGGTAGCGTTCAATTGGGCCCATGTCACGGTGGGTCAGTTTGAACCAGGCCCGCGCAAAGGCGTCTGCAAACTCTTGCGGATTTTCGTGGAAGTTTTTGGAAATTTTCCGGTATTCCGGATCTTCCTTCATCGCTATGTCGGCAGTCGACATCATGATGGGCACACGCTTCGAGGAATCCTCGGCATCGGGCGCCATATCTTCCTCTTTAAGACCCTTTGGCTGCCACTGGTTGGCACCCGCCGGACTTTTGGTCAGCTCCCATTCATAGCCGAACAGCAGGTCAAAGTAGCCGTTGTCCCATTGGGTGGGGTTGTTTGTCCAGGCCCCTTCCAGACCGCTGGTGATGGTATCCCTGCCTTTGCCACTGCCGTGGCTGCTGTGCCAGCCAAAGCCCATGGCTTCAATGGGGGCTGCTTCGGGCTCCGGGCCCACCTGTGCGGCATCTCCAGCACCGTGCGCTTTACCAAAGGTATGCCCACCGGCGGTCAGGGCCACGGTTTCATAGTCGTTCATGGCCATGCGCTTGAAGGTTTCTCGAATGTCTTTCGCCGAGGCCAGTGGATCGGGGTTGCCGTCGGGTCCTTCTGGATTCACATAGATCAAACCCATTTGAACCGCGGCCAGAGGATTCTCCAGTTCGCGATCGCCGGAATAACGGCTGTCAGCCTTGTCACTGGTGGCCAACCACTCTTTCTCGGCGCCCCAGTAAATATCCTCTTCAGGTTGGTAGATGTCTTCGCGCCCGCCACCAAAACCAAAGGTTTTAAAACCCATGGATTCCAGTGCTACGTTTCCTGTCAGCACAAACAGGTCGGCCCAGGACAGGGCGTTGCCATATTTTTGCTTGATTGGCCACAAGAGGCGCCGAGCCTTGTCGAGATTGCCGTTATCCGGCCAGGAGTTGGTAGGAGCAAATCGCTGCGAACCAGTACCAGCACCACCACGACCGTCGCCAATTCGGTAAGTACCTGCCACGTGCCAGGCCATGCGAATAAAGAAAGGCCCGTAATGGCCGTAGTCGGCCGGCCACCAGTCTTGCGAGTCGGTCATCAGCGCCGTGAGATCTTTTTTGACAGCATCCAGATCAAGCCCGTTAAAGGCTTCGGCATAGTTGAAGCCCTCATCCATAGGGTTCGATGCGGGGTGATGCTGGTGCAAAATGCCCAGATTAAGCTGGTTGGGCCACCAGAATTGATTGCCGGTGCCACTGTTGCTGTTGTTGGTGCGCGACCCGTGCATTACGGGGCAGCCACCGCCTGATTTGTTTACGTCGTATGCATCCATCTGTTACCTCCCAAGTGGGTAATCGAATTTGGTTACGGCCTTGTGCCGTTTCACGAGTGTCTTTGTAACAGAGGCATTCCATATTCTAAATATATTTAGATTCATTCTATCAATAGCTTTAATCTATTATTTGTCTGTGCGGGCTTTTGCAGCGAATCAACAATGAGCAGGCTTTCCCAAACTTAATCCCGGAAAACAAAAAACCCCGCACGAGGCGGGGTTTTTCTAATGAATCAGATTCGTCCAACAATCACTGGTTTCCGCGATTGTCTTCCTCGTCTTCGTCTTCATTTGCTACTTCTTCAGGCAGCTCCGGAGTTTCTTCAGCCGGTGCTTCGGTAACAGGCTGGGCTGATGCTTCCGGCGATTCTGCCACCGCTTCCGCCGATACCGGCGCTTCAGCAGCAGGCGCTTCGGCAGCAGGCGCCTCGACTACCGGTGCTTCGGCTGTTTCGGCGGGTGCTTCTTCTGCCGGTGCTTCTGCCGGTGCTTCGGCTTCAGCGCTGTTGGCTGCATCGTCGCGCGCAGCTTCTTTCAAAGACAGCTTGATACGGCCGCCGCGTTGATCGAAGTCGATACACTTGACGCGAATTACATCACCTTCGGTGAGGTAGTCGGTTACTTTCTCGACTCGCTCCTCGGCAATCTGGCTGATATGCAGAAGACCTTCGGTGCCCGGAAAAATTTCCACAAAGGCGCCGAAATCAACGATGCGGGTAATCTTGCCCTCGTAGATTGTGCCCACTTCCGGCTCGGCAGTGATGGCTTCAATCTTGTCCAGGCAGCTTTGCAGTGCCACGTCGTCGTCGGCGTACACCTTCACGGTGCCGTCGTCTTCAATGTCGATGGTGGTGCCGGTCTCCTCGGTAAGCGAGCGAATGGTTGCACCGCCTTTACCAATAACGTCACGAATTTTGTCCGGGTCGATCTTGAAGGTGTGCATGCGAGGCGCGTTAGCGTTTACCTCGGCGCGCGAGCTGCTCATAACCTTGTTCATTTCGGCCAGAATGTGCAGTCGTGCTGCGTTGGCTTGCTCCAACGCCATACTCATAATTTCTTCGTTGATGCCTTCAATCTTGATGTCCATCTGCAGCGCGGTTACGCCATCGGCAGAACCGGCTACTTTGAAGTCCATGTCGCCCAGGTGGTCTTCATCACCCAGAATGTCGGTCAGTACGGCGAAATCGTCACCCTCTTTAACCAGTCCCATAGCAACGCCCGCAACCGGCGCTTTCAGCGGAACACCGGCGTCCATCAGTGCCAGCGATGTGCCACACACGGAAGCCATTGAACTGGAACCGTTGGATTCAGTGATTTCCGATACCACGCGAATGGCGTAGGGGAAGCTTTCCGCACTTGGCAGCATGGCGCCAACACCGCGGCGAGCCAGGCGGCCGTGGCCAATTTCGCGACGGCCGGTAAAGCCGATGCGGCCGCACTCGCCAACCGAGTAGGGAGGGAAGTTGTAGTGCAGCATGAAGTTCTCTTCGCGCTTGCCTTCCAGGGCGTCGATGATGGCGGAGTCGCGCTGGCTACCCAGGGTAGCGGCAACAATGGCCTGGGTTTCACCACGGGTGAAAAGCGCAGAACCGTGAACCTTGGGCAGCACGCCCACTTCAACCGCGATGGGTCGAACGGTTTTGGTGTCGCGGCCATCGATGCGGGGTTCGCCGGCAATAACACGCCCGCGAACAATGCCTTTTTCGATTTTTGCGAACAGGCCTTTCACTTCATCTTCGGACACTTCTTCGCTGGCAAATTGGGCAACGGCGGCGTCTTTGATTTCGCCAACGCGCGCATAGCGCTCGCCCTTGTCGGTAATCTGGTAAGCAGCTGTCAGGTCGTCGCTCACGGCGCCGGCGATGGCTGATTTGAGATCTTCATTTACCGATGGCGCATTCCACTCCCAACGCGGCTTGCCGGCTTCGGCAGCCAGTTCGTTAATGGCTTTAACGACCGCCTGCATTTCCTGGTGACCGTAAAGTACGGCTCCCAGCATGATGTCTTCGGGCAGTTCGTTGGCTTCCGATTCCACCATCAGTACCGCGCCTTCGGTACCGGCAACCACCATGTTCAGTTCGCTGCTTTCCAGCTCGCTGTAAGTGGGGTTAAGCAGGTAGCCTTGCTCCTGGCTGAAGCCCACACGGGCAGCGCCAATAGGGCCGTTAAAGGGAATGCCGGAAATGGCCAGCGCAGCCGAGGTGCCGATCATGGCGGGAATATCGGGGTCAAGATTTTTCTCGGCCGACATCACGGTACAAACAACCTGTACTTCAGCCATGTAACCGTTCGGGAACAGCGGGCGGATGGGTCGATCAATCAATCGTGAGGTCAGGGTTTCTTTTTCCGACGGGCGACCTTCACGCTTGAAAAAGCCACCGGGGATTTTACCGGCGGCATAGGTTTTTTCCTGGTAGTGCACGGCCAGCGGGAAAAATGGCTGGTCGGGTTTGGCTTCCTTGGCACCTACCACGGTGCAAAGCACGCTGGTGTCGTCCATGGTGACCAGAACGGCACCGGTGGCCTGACGAGCTACACGGCCCGTTTCCAGAGTGACGGAGTGTTTTCCGTACTGAAATGTTTTAATGGTTGGATTCAATTTTTTCACCTGTTCCTACAGTCAAACGGGGCCATACGGGCCCCGGGTGACATAGATGGGTTGATTAGCGACGCAGTCCCAGAGCCTTGATCAGCTCGGCATACTTGGTCGTATCTTTGGATTTGAGATAGTCCAGCAGTTTGCGACGTTGGTTAACCATACGGATCAGCCCTCGACGTGAGTGGTGATCTTTTGAATGGTCGCCAAAGTGGCCCTGCAGTTTGTTGATGTTGGCCGTCAGAAGGGCAACCTGTACTTCGGTTGAACCGGTGTCGGTTTCGGACTTGCCGAAGGCTTTAACAATTTCGGCTTTCTCTTCTACTGTCAGTGACATAGCTAATTTCTCTTTCAAATGTGCCTTATAAAACAAGCTCGCCCGTGCACATTTACAGACGTCTCTGGTCGTTACCCTGTGTAACGAGGCGCGCACTATACCGCTTTCATCACCAAAACGGTAGAGGGGCATTCGCGTAAGGGTTTGTAAATGAAATAAAAAATGAGGCTATAACTGGTATCGCCTGATTCAGGCAGCTTTTCCAATTGCACCTGCAACGGAACGCAACAGCTAAGAATCACCCCCTATTTTCATTCACGTAATTTTTCCGTAGAATTGATTATTCTTTACGGAATATATCCGTAGTAATTTATATGGAGCTAGTATGAGCAAACTACTTCGCTACGAAATGCAATGGGACGAGGAAACCCACGCGCTTGCCGAGCGGGCAGCACGGGCTTCGGGGCAGTCAAGCATCAAAGCCTATGTAACACAGCTGGTACGCCGGCACGCACCCGCCGATCTTCAGGCGCATAGCTCTGTGCAACTGACACAGGCACAATACGACGCCTTTTGCGCCGCCTGTGACAACCCGCCACAGCCCTCTTCCCGGTTGCGCAAAGCTGCGCAAAGCTTGGATTCTGAAGGATACGCTTTGAATGCAGACGACTGACTTTGTGCCGCTCAACAGTGGCAACGCAAACGTCAGGGCGTTCGACTGCGGCAAGGATGCCATTAACACTTACTTGAGGCGATTCGCGGCCAAAAACATGGCATTGAATCTGAATCGAACCTACGTGCTGCCAGCGGCTAACAACACTTCGGCAGTCAAACCGGATGTCGCCGCATTTTACACGCTTGCTCAACAGACACTGTTGCGTGAAGATTTGCCAGACCCATCCGGACTACCCCGGTACGCTATCCCTGTGATCTTGTTGGCCCAGTTGGGCGTCGACCGGCGATTTGCAGGTAAGGGTCTAGGTAGCAAAACATTGGTGCACGCCTTGCGTCACGCCTACCGGATCGCAACCAATCCGATTGGCCTTCCGGCAACGGGTTTGGTTTTGGATGCCATCGACGAGGAAGCGCTCGGCTTTTACCGGCAATTCGATTTCTTTCTGCCGCTAACGGAAAAACCGATGCGGTTGTTTGTGCCGATGAAATCGTTGGAGTCCCTATAAACGCAATCAGCGGAAGTTGTTTCGCATTTTGCCGAGTTCATCTAAAAACTATAGACATTTTTTTGGCGTAAACGGAGACTGGATACGCCCTAACTCGCTACGACCAATCGCTTCGGCTGAATACGGTTTTCATCGGTGACTTCTGCAACACCCAAAAATCCCTTGTCTTCACAGTACACCCGAATAGGATCGCCAGGTTGATGGTCGCAATTTGGAATGTCGGCTATCAATGCCTGCCCCTGCAAAAAGTAGCGACTTGAATTGGCATCAATATCGATGCGTGGCAGGTGCTGCACCAGAACATCAATGGGCAGCAGGTGTGCATCCATGCTTTGGACCCCAGTTTGATCACGCTGTTGTTCCAACGCTTCAACTGTCAGGGCATTTTCGAGTTCAAAGCCGCCGGTTTCGGTGCGGCGAAGCCGTGCGACCGTGCCGGGCATATTCAGCCTCTCACCCAGGTCGCGCACCAGGCTGCGAATGTAGGTGCCCTTGCTGCAACTCACACTGAGGTCGGCCTCGGCCTGCTCGCCGGGGCGGAATTCAAGCAGTTCCAGGCTGTGAATGGTGACCGGACGCGGTTCGATATCCACCTCCTGCCCTTCGCGCGCATACCGATACAGCGGCTTGCCATCGCGTTTCAGCGCAGAATAGATAGGCGGCACCTGCTCGATTTCACCGCGCAAAGCGGGCAAAGCCTCAACCAGCTGTTTTTCGGTCAAGGGAGAGCTGTCGAGCAGGTGCAGGGTTTCACCGTCGGTATCCAGGGTGTCAGTGGCCAGCCCGAAACGGGCCGTGACAAGGTATTGCTTGTCGGCTTCAAGCAGAAAGCGTGAAAATTTGGTGGCCTCACCCAGGCAAAGGGGCAGCAGGCCTGTGGCTAGAGGGTCCAGGCTGCCGGTGTGGCCGGCTTTTTGCGCCTGGTAAAGCCAGCGAACCTTTTGCAGTGCAGCGTTGCTGGTCATGCCGGCCGGCTTATCCAGCAGCAACACACCACTGACGGCACGACCTTTGCGCCGTCGACCCATCTAGCGGTCGCTCTGCTCGCCGTCGTCAGCTGAATCGTCAGGCGCAGGCGCTACCGAGTCGATTAATTTGGTCATGTGCGCCGCGCGCTCGATTGACTCGTCGAATTCGAAATGCAGTTTGGGCATTACACGAAGGGTCATACGGGTGTGCAGCTTGCTGCGCAGAAACCCGGAAGCCTTGTTCAGTATGGCAACGCCCTGCTTGATGTCTTTGGCTTCATGAGTATCAACAAAGGTGACATACACCCGAGCGTTGCGCAGGTCGGGGGTAACTCGCACGGCATTGACATTCACCATACCCAGGCGCGGGTCGCCGATCTCGGTTTGAATAAGTACCGAAAGCTCGCGCTGGATGGTGTCGCCGACGCGGTCGGCCCGGTTGAAATCATGCATCTCGAAAACGCACCCTGCCTACAGGGTACGCTCGATTTGCTTGACGTCGTAAACCTCAATCTGGTCACCGGGCTGCACGTCGTTGTAGTCCTTCACGCCGATACCGCATTCCATGCCATTGCGCACTTCGGCGGCGTCGTCCTTGAAGCGACGCAGCGATTCCAGCTGCCCTTCATAGATAACCACGTTGTCACGCAGCACGCGGATAGGCTTGTTGCGGAAGACGGTACCTTCCACCACCATACAGCCGGCGATGGCGCCGAACTTGGGCGAGCGGAATACATCGCGAACCTCGGCAATGCCGACAATTTCTTCGCGGTGTTCCGGGTCCAACATACCCGACAGGCCTGCTTTCACGTCGTCTATCAGCTGATAAATAATGCTGTAGTAGCGAATATCGATACCTTCGCGCTCGGCCAGCTTGCGCGCACCCGAGTCGGCACGAACGTTGAAGCCCAACACAATGGCGCCGGTAGTCAGGGCCAGGTTGATATCCGACTCGCTGATACCACCGATACCAGTAGATACCACGCGCACGGCTACCTCTTCGTTGCCCAGGTCTTCCAGCGCACCCACGATGGCTTCAGCCGACCCGTGCACATCTGCCTTGAGCATAATGGACAGGGTTTTCTGTTCCTGATTGTCCTCGCCCAGAGTGGCGAAAACATTTTCAAGGTTCTGGCTTTGAATTCGCGCCTGCTTGGCTTCGGTGGCCTTGGACTGGCGGTCTTCGGCAACTTCGCGGGCAGTTCGCTCGTCTTTCACAACCAAAAACTCTTCGCCGGAATCTGGCGTAGTATCAAGGCCCAGAACTTCAACCGGCGTGGACGGCCGGACGTCAGTTACCTGCTTGCCGTGCTCGTCTGTCATGGCGCGCACTCGACCGTAGGCATTACCGGCCAGCACAATATCGCCTTTCGACAGGCAGCCTTTCTGCACCAGCAGGCTGGTCACAATACCGCGGCCCTTTTCCATTTTTGATTCGATCACCACACCCTGGGCAGGGCCCTTGGTAGGTGCTTTCAATTCTGCCATTTCGGCAATCAGGGAGATGGTTTCCAGCATTTCCGGAATACCTTCACCCGTGTGAGCCGACACTGGAACAAAGGGCACGTCTCCACCCCAGTCCTCAGGAATTACTTCCAGAGCGGCCAGCTCGTTTTTCACGTTGTCCGGGTTGGCGCCTTCTTTGTCGATCTTGTTGATCGCCACAACAATGGGCACACCAGCAGCCTTGGCGTGCTGAACCGCCTCCTTGGTTTGTGGCATCACGCCGTCGTCGGCTGCAACTACCAGGATAACCACATCGGTTGCCTGCGCACCGCGAGCACGCATGGCAGTAAAGGCCGCGTGACCCGGGGTGTCGAGGAAGGCAATCTCGCCGCTGTCGGTTTTAACCCGATACGCACCAATGTGCTGCGTGATACCACCCGCTTCACCTTCGGCGACCTGGGTTTTACGAATGTAGTCGAGCAGCGAGGTTTTACCGTGGTCAACGTGACCCATTACCGTCACGATGGGAGCGCGGGTTTCCTCGTCGGTAGCCGCTGCATCAGCCTGAGCCACCAGATCTTCTTCAACCGCATTGTCGGATACTTCAACCACCCTGTGGCCGAACTCCTCCACAACCAGGGTGGCGGTATCGCGATCGATGCTCTGGTTGATGGTGACCATCTCGCCCATTTTCATCAGTGCCTTAACCACAGCACCCGCCTTAACAGCCATCTGCTGGGCCAGGTCGGTTACCGTAATGGCCTCGCCCAACTCGACTTCATGGACCACCTTGTCAGTTGGCTTTTTAAAGGTATGCACGTTTTTCACCGGTTTTACGATCTTTTGCAGATCTTTCAGCCGCTGCTTGCGTGCGGCCTCGTCTTCATCGTCCTCATGCAGGGAAAAATCCTGCGGGCGATGGGAGTGTTTGCGCCAATCCTTGTCATCCGAGTCAATAACCGGGTTGTGGACCTTGCCGCGATGGCCGGCTTTTTTCTTCTTCGGTTTACCGTCTTCCAGCTCGCTGTCTTTTTCGACGTGGCGAGTTTCCTTGTTGGGTTTATCAGTACCCTTGGTCGCTGCAACCTCGGCCTCGGCCACATCTTCCGGCGCTGCCGCGACGGCAGGTGCAGCGCCCTTTTTCTTGTCTGTCTGGTCGCGGCGCTTCTGTTCTTCCTCGCGGCGACGCTGGGTTTCTTCTTCCAGCCGCGCTTTTTCTTCTTCCTCGGCCTTGCGACGCGATTCAAGCGCAGCCAGGCGCTTGGCCTCAGCCTGGTCGATTGCGTTGGACTGCGATTTTTCAGACTCTGAACCGCCTGCCTGGGCTTCCGCCTCAGCCTGTGCCTTCAGCTCGTCATCCGAGCGTTTCACATAGGTGCGGGTTTTCTTGACCGCAACCGACACGGTTTTCCTGCCAGCGGAGCCGGCTGCCTTCAGTGTGCCGGTTTGCTTGCGGCGCAGGGTGATCTTTTTCGGCCCGGCCGCTTTGCCGCCATGCTGTGTTTTCAGGTAAGCCAGCAGCGTTTGCTTCTCGTCATCGGAGACCTTGTCTTCAGCACTACTGTGCGTCAAACCAGCTTCTTGCATCTGCTTTAGCAAGCGCTCTTCTGGGGCACCGACAACTTTAGCCAGCTCTCGTACAGTTACATCTGCCATAGATATTCCCGGGGTTTTACCCCTTCTCAGGCTTCCGCCTCATCTTCAAACCAGGGAGCGCGCGCGGTCATAATCAGCGCAGCAGCTCGCTCTTCTTCAATTTCTGCGATTTCCATCAAATCGTCAGTGGCCTGCTCGGCCAGATCTTCCATACTGACAACGCCGTTCGCAGCCAGCTTTTGCGCCAATTCGTTGTCCATGCCTTCCATTGCCAACAAATCTTCGGCAGGTTCTGCCTGCTCTTCCGAGGCCAGGGCCTGGGTCAGCAGCGCATCCTTTGCGCGGTAGCGCAGTTCATTGGCAATTTCTTCGTCGAAGCCTTCAATGCCAGCCAGTTCTTCAAGCGGTACATAAGCCACCTCCTCCACACTGGTAAAGCCTTCTTCAACCAGCACTTCGGCAACATCCTGGTCGATATCCAACAGGTTCATCAGTTGCTCAAGATAGGAAATGCTCTCCTGTTCCTGCTTGGCGGCCGCCTCTTCCTCGCTCATTACGTTGATGTTCCAGCCTGTCAGCTCCGAGGCCAGACGAACGTTTTGGCCGCTGCGACCAATGGCCTGAGCCAGGTTGTCCTGCTGCACAGCCACATCCATGGTATGGGTGTCTTCATCTACCACAATGGATTCCACCTCGGCTGGTGCCAGGGCGTTTACTACCAGCTGAGCCGGGTTGTCGTCCCACAGAATAATGTCCACTCGCTCGCCATCGAGTTCGTTGGATACGGCCTGAACGCGCGCACCGCGCATACCGACACAGGCACCCACCGGATCCATGCGGCCATCGTTTGTTTTCACGGCAATCTTGGCGCGGGCACCCGGATCGCGGGCAGCGGCCCGTATCTCGATCACCTGCTCCGAAATTTCCGGTACTTCAATTTCGAACAGGCAAATCAGCATTTCTCTGGACGCGCGGCTCAGCATCAGCTGAGGACCACGGCCTTCTGCGCTCAAGGACTGCAGTACGGCACGAACGCGATCGTTAACGCGGAACACCTCACGACCAATCAGCTCGCCGCGCGGCAGCACGGCTTCGGCATTGTTGCCAAGGTCGACAATAATGTTGTCCTTGGTCACCTTCTTAACGCTTCCGGAAAGCAGTTCGCCCACGCGATCCTTGTATTGCTCTACTACCTGCGCGCGTTCGGCTTCGCGTACCTTCTGCACAATGACCTGCTTGGCGGTTTGTGCGGCAATGCGCCCAAACTCAATGTTGTCGACCTGCTCTTCGTAGTAGTCGCCAATTTGTAGGCTTTCGTCTTTTTCCTGCGCCTGATCTTCGTAGAGGTGTAATCCGGAATCGAATTCCTCGAAGTTGTCATCCACAACCAGCCAGCGGCGGAAACTTTCGTACTCGCCGTCTTCCGGATCGATTGCCACGCGAATCTCTGCCTCGCCCGGGTAGCGTTTTTTGGTGGCCATGGCCAAAGCCTGCTCAAGCGCCTCAAAAATGGTCTGCTTGTCCAGGGTTTTTTCGTTGGATACGGCTTCGGCAACCAACAAGAGTTCTTTCGCTGACATTATTCGGTTCTCATTTACCTTTTGTTTCAAATTGGGGCACCAGATTGGCCTTGTCTATCAGGTCAAGGGGGAAAAGAAATTCCTCTTCCTCCTGGCGCACCACCACATCTTCACCCTCTACTCCTGCCAGAAGGCCATTGAAATTTTTGCGGCCCTCCCAGGGGGTTCGCAATCGCAACTTCACCTGGTAGCCCACGAACTGGCGAAAATGATCCAGCTCGAATAAACCGCGATCCAGGCCTGGCGTTGATACCTCAAGCGTATAAGCGCTGGAAAATGGGTCGGAAGCATCCAGCACCGCGCTTATCTCACGGCTAACCTTTTCACAGTCATCGATGTTGGCGCCGCGCTCGGGTTGATCGATAAACACCCGCAGCAGCCCCTTGTGACCCCGAGTGGAATACTCCAGGTTCCAAAGAACCAGACCCAGACTCTCAATGCTGGGTTGAATCAGTTCGACAATGTCTGCCTGCCTCATTGATGCCTCCCCATTTCGGCTCGCCGCAGCCATCAGCCACTGCTTGTTCTAATTACTCTCTCGCAGCGCTGGCGTCATCAGCACCTGGCTGGGAACCGCACTACAAACAAAAAGTGGGCCAAAGGGCCCACTCACAACCAGTAGCTCTATGGAAGAGATGGCCTGACGGCAACCTTTCCCGACTACCCACTGGCTCCATAACAGACCCAGCGCCTTAACAGGTGCGGAAATTTAATGGTCACAAGGGTTTAAGTCAAGAGCGGCGCAGCTTTTCACGGGCTTTTTTTAAAAGCCGAACCGGTTGTTCGAATACAATTGTGCAGGCCAAACCCGCTCCACACCGGCAGGCAAATGCTTGCCGGTGTGGTATCGCCTATCGCGGAGCGGCAGTATGGGCCGGGGCGCGCAGCACCGCATTGAGAAACACTGTGTTGGCGCCGTCCAGGCCTGCACGGAAGGTAGGATCAGAAACAAATCCTATCACCAGGCCGTCGCCGTACTCGCTTACCATAACGGCCGGCTTATAAGCCCACTGTTTGCGGTTTTCCCGCCACAGATGGCCGCCCGCCGTCAGGTTGTCGATATCGGCAAATCGAAGCGCGTTGCTGCCGGCGTCCAGGGTTAGAGGCCTGTAGACATCGCTGCCATCTACCATGAATTTAACGCCATCGCGTACGCCGGCGGTTAACCAGTGGTCAGGATCATTTACCGTGTTCATCAATACGCCGGGAATATCATCCGGATCTGCCGCTTCCGGTTCAATGGCATTGCGGTAGGCGGTATCGGAGTCGATCAGTGTGCCTTCGGTGGTTGAGCTTTCGTCGTCGCTTTCTTCTTTGGCATTGGCCAGCAACTCCAGATCGGTAGGCAGCAGGTCAACCTCGTCATGTGCAGCGAAGCGCGTGCCGCCACTCATGGTAACCAATACTCCACCCTGCTCGACCCAGCTTTTCAAGCGGTCTACACCCGACTCACCCAGTGTGCCGGCATAGTCGCCGCCATCTGGCAAGATCAGCACATCGAAGCGGGTCAGTTCGGGTTCGTCCAGGTGGCGGGTGCGAACCACCTCCACCGGATAACCAAACTGACGCTCCAGCACAAAGCGGGTATTACCGGCCGACTGGGCATTGGTGGGCAAATCCCAGGCCAGAGCGACGCGAGGCGCGGGCAAGCGCAGGGTTGCATCGCTGCCAAAGGAAACTCCTTCAGGCGAGTAACTGGACTGCATTGCAATCAGCTCGGCGCCGCTTTCCTGCGCCAGCCCGACCAGTATTTCGTACAGCTGTTCTGTGGACAGATGGTTATTGTCTGCCACCCGGATCATCAGGGTGCCACGACCATACTCGCGACCTGCCAGAGTCATGCTATCGCCAGCGCCCCGCAACTGCACCCCGACCTGCATTGCGGCAGCCAGGAAAACCCCGGAGGCCTGGCTACCCCAGGGCGCCAGATAACCCAAACGGGACAGTTCCGGCGCCGGGTAGCCAGCAAGAGGCGCCGCACTAAGCAATTCTGCATCCAGCCCTACCCGGTTACAGGGCACCACCTCCAGATTGTAGAGGCTAGGCAACGACCAGCCGAGCACATCATATAGCTCGGGAGACAACCCGGCTTCGCGGCGCCGCTCCTGCTC
The DNA here is from genome assembly GCA_937129725.1 of uncultured Cellvibrionales bacterium. Classification (GTDB taxonomy): domain Bacteria; phylum Pseudomonadota; class Gammaproteobacteria; order Pseudomonadales; family GM7GCV1; genus JABJGI01. The sequence goes on from CAKZNR010000008.1 coordinate 17,755, forward strand.
GGCGAGAAAGTCTTCATTCATTGGGCTTTCCCGGTCGAGAAAGGTGCGCACCATGCGCCCCGCCGGCTGCTCCGAACTTACCAGAAAGGACCCGATGGGCATTTCGACATCGCAGGCCTGCCCCGATTCTGTGGTTTGACGAACCTCAATGCCATGCTCGAGCAATCGCCCGGCAAGCTTGTTTACCGCGCCAATATCACCACTGGCGGGAATCAGGTATTCAGACGGGCCACCCTGGTCGCCCCGATCTGCCGAACGACGGTAGTCGACAAAGTTCTGCAGGAAACTGGCGCGATTGTTGGCCGCGGTCTCGATGGTACCAATGCTGCCGACAAATTGGCGCTCAACCGTGTCGGCAAAACTGAACAGGTCACCGTTGGTGCGCTGGGCCGCCATACCGCGCGCCGAACCCACCTCGAACGTCATGCCCACACCGCCGTGAAACGCCGGCCAGGTGTCGCCGTAGCCAGGGTAAAGCGCGTCGTAGTCCTCGCGGTTGAAGTATTCGAAACCAAAGGCATCAAACCACTTGGCGTTGGTGCGGCCGTAGTCGTCGAGCATTTGTTTTTGCACATCCGTGATGTGGGGATTAAAAGGCTTGGCCGGCGGAGGGAAATAGAAGCTGCGGTTGCTACCCATTTCGTGTAGATCGACATGTACCACCGGAAAGTATTCCTGATAAGTGGCCACCCGCCCACGCACTTCGGGCTGGGTGAGCATCAACCAGTCGCGGTTCAGGTCAAACAGATAGTGATTGGTACGACCGTTGGGCCAGGGCTCGCGGCGCTCTGCGGCGATAGCGCTGTAGGACGGGGCAATACCATAGGTTTGCTCGTAGGAATGAACGAAGCGCGCTCGCCCGTCAGGATTTTGCAATGGGTCGATGGCAACCAGAGTGCTGGCGCGCAGCGAATCGAAATAGTCGCCCCGAGCAGCCAGAATATGGTATGCCGTGTGCATGGCAGAGTCGGTACCGGAAATCTCGTTGCCATGAACGCTGTGGGCCAACCACACAATGGCTGGAAGTTCGTTCACCAACTGCTCGACTCTATCGTCGCTGTAGGCTTCGGGGTTCGCCAACACCTGCATACCCTGTTTGATGTCATCAAGCTGTGCGATCTGTTGCTCGGTGCCAACCAACAGATAAACCAGAGGCCGCCCTTCCCAGCTGCGAGCGTACTCTACCAACAGGGTACGGTCCGGCGCAGCTTCAGCGAGCGCCTGCAGGTAACGCAGTGCATCTTCCGGGCGGGTGATGCGCTCTCCAAGCTGGTAGCCAAGCACCTGCTCAAGGGTAGGTATGGCAGGGTCGAAATCTGTGTCCGGCCAGACGGCAACCCGGTGATCGAATTCCACAAGTTGTGCTGACAACCCAAAACATTGGGCGGCAACCAAACCAAGCAAAAATCGGATGATACTCTTGAATGACATGGGCGAACGACTCATCAAAATTCTCCAACCTGAACTGGATAAATACCGGGGTGCCGGCACAGATTAAACATAACGAACCGAAGACTAAATTTTGTCAACCCGGTTGCCTGAGGCGGTACACTAGTTTAAAAGTTGCCATAGCCAACATAATTGAGGAAACCCCATGTTTCGCAACAGGTTCAAAACCGTGTTTTATTCGGCGATCGCCGCCATCTTTGCAATGGCCTTTGGCCCAGCTCACGCTCTGGAAGTAGGCGACAAGGCGCCCGACTTCATGTTGCAAGCCAGCGACGGCCACAACTATAGTCTGGCGCAATTTGAGGGGAATAAAACCGTGGTGCTGGCCTGGTTCCCGGCCGCATTCACGCGCGGCTGCACCATTGAATGTAAGTCGCTGGCCGAAAATGGCCACCTGATCCGCCAATACGACGCACAGTACTTCATGATCAGCGTGGATCCGATTGACCAGAACATTGCCTTTGCCAACGAGTACAACGCCGACTTTCCGCTGCTAAGCGACCCGAGTAAAGAAGTTGCGCAGGCTTACGAGGTGCTGGGCTCGCGCGGTGTGGCCGCACGCCACACTTTTTATATCGGCGAAGATGGCACCATCTTGCACATTGACACCAGCGTGAATCCGGAGACGTCTGCCGAGGACATGGCCGCCACGTTGGGCGAGCTGGGTGTGGCCAAAATGGCCATGTAATAAACAGCCCGCGGGGCGAACGCCCCGTTTGGTCTGACAGCTCGAATGGGCTGAAGTGCCTTCCTCACCCCGGTTGAAGTGTCTGACACCCTTCTCGGAAGTGTCTGACCCCGTCAGGGGGCAGATGCTGAACTCTTAACCTACTCGGCGTCGCTGGCGCAGCGCAGACAAAGAGTAGCCTGCGGCATGGCCAGAAGGCGCTGCTCGGCGATATTGTCGCCGCAGTTCGAGCAGGTGCCGTAAGTGCCGGCAGCTATCGATTCCAATGTGCGGCGAATTTGCAGAATCTCCGCCTGGGTTTCATTGCCCAACGCATCAATCACCTCATCGTTTTCCCGCTCGCTGGCGCTTTCGGCAAAGTCGGCCGAGTGCTGCTGGCTGGCGTCTGCCTTGATCGCATCAAGCCGCTTGTTCAACTCTTCCAGCCGCCCTCGCAGACTGGCTTCGATGGCCTGAAAGCTCAAGAGGCCTGCAACATAGAAAAGAGCTCATCCTTAAGCTGCACTCGACGCAGTTTTAGTTCTTCCTCGCTGGTAGTTGAAGCGGGAGTCGTCTCGTTTTCCATGGCCTCGATATCCTTGGTCAACTCATGGTACTCGTCAAACAACTTGCGAAAATAGTGGTTGCCAATTTTCAGCTCATTAATCTTGTCATTGTATTCAGGAAATTCGTGGTGCAAGTCGTGGTGTTCTACAGTCATTTTTTCTCCCATCGGTTTATCTGGATCACCTTTCCAGCATAGATGGGCTGGCCCGGGGCAATCATGATTTGGATCATGTAACCGAAATGATTTTTGCTTGGGGGAGGCAAGATTGTCGGGCAAGCATCTGAGGCGGGGTCAGACACTTTACAACCACGAGCATCTGACCCCTGGCGGGGTCAGACACTTTAGGGGGGGCGTGTCAGGCGCTAGTGCGTCATGGAATAGACGACGTAGTTCACTCCGAAGCGGTAAGCAGTTGAGGTGAGCTCTTCGGGATACCAGGGTTCGTCCGCCAGTTCCCAGGCATCGCCCAGGTCCATGTTGTGGTTGATCATCACCATCAGGCGGCCCTGGTCGTCGTAAATGCCTTTCCATTCGGGGTTGTAGCCGTCGTGCTCGTAAGTCACTCCGGCACCCAGTGCCAGGTTACCGGCAATCTGACGGTCCTGACCCAGGTCGTACATGATGCTCATAATTTCATGGCCGGGTTCAATATCCACGATGGGCCGGTCCGGGAACACCATGCGCATGCCCCGCTCGAAACCGCTCCACTGGTAACTGCCATGAAAATCGTCGATTACCAGAAAACCGCCGCGCAGCAGGTATTCACGCAAGTTGGACGCCTCTTCCGGGGTAAGTAGCCAGGTGCCTACCTCCAGGGCGTAAAGCCAGGGCCGTTCAAATATTCGCGGGTCGTCAAAGCGCAACGCGTAGCTTTCGATGTCGATATCTACTGTGGTAAGCCGGCTGACGCCCTCAATAAAGTGCACATCAGACTCCGGCCAGTCGCGCCAGGCCGAATTACCCGGACCGGGCAAATTCTGAAAACCGCTGGTAAAAATTCCGCGCGTAAAGGCGAATTCCGAAGAAGGAGCCGGTTGATTGGCTAAACGGGTGCCGTCGCGCTCCTCGGAAAAAAACGAGCGTTGTGCTGTCGCGTTGAGGGCAACCGCCGCGACCAGTAGTGCCGCCAGAATGGGCTTCATGCAAGCAGCATAACCAAGGAAGCGCGGGCGAGATGCACCGGGACACAAAAATTAATGCACAGCGGAATGTAGATTAGCCTGTTTCAGCATCTGACCCCCGCTGCGCGGGGAGTCAGACACTGACACCGGGGAAGTGTCTGACCCCGCAAGGGGTCAGATGCTGGGTGCCATGAGCATCTACGGGGGATGTGTCTGACCCCGCAAGGGGTCAGATGCTGAGGGCCGCACCCATGAGTCGTGTTCTTAGCATCTGACCCCCGCTGCGCGGGGAGTCAGACACTGATACCGGGAAGTGTCTGACCCCGCAAGGGGTCAGATGCTGGGGGCGGTCCGCATCAGACACCCTGCTGCGCAGGGCATCTGTCCCACGCTGTGCCGGGAGTCAGGCACTAGCTATACCAACGGGTGAAGTTGTCGGGCGACTCGCGCGGGGTTCGATACTGGTTCACCGGCGCCGAGCTGTCTTCGTAGCCCAGAGCCAAACCGCACAGCACCACTTCCTCCTCGCCAAGCCCCAACAGGTCACGCATGATATCCGGGTATGACGCCAGTGCTGCCTCGGGGCAGGTGGCAAGACCCATGTCGACAGCCGCCAGCATCAAGGTTTGAATAAACATGGCGGTGTCCATATAGGAACCGATTGCCAGATCTTTGTGCAGGGTAAAGATCATAACAATCGGCGCACCGAACCCGCCGTAATTGGCAATCCATTGCTGTCGGCGACGTTCGCGATCGCCGCGTTCAACGCTTAACGCTGAATAAAGCTGATGACCACAATTCACGCGCCGGGTCTGGTATGGATCAAACCACTTTGTAGGGTAGTAGTCGTAGTCCTGGTTAGCCTCAATGCCCGCTTCAAACTGCTCGGTCATGCGCTGTTCCAGTTCCTGCTTGGTGCGACCGCGCAAAATGGAAACCTGCCAGGGTTGCGAGTTGGCGCCGGAAGGCGCGCAAGCAGCCAGGCTTACCAACTGCCGAATCACATCGTTGGGAACATCCTTGTCCAGATAGGCCCGCACCGATTTGCGGGCCCTAATGGCGTCAAGCGTCTCCAAAACAGCCTCAGGCGGCGTCCAGCGCCTGTCGAATGTCGTTGACGATATCGTCGACGTGCTCGATGCCCACTGAAATGCGAACCAGATCTTCCGATACACCGGCCGACTTGAGTTCTTCCGGCGACAGCTGCCGGTGGGTGGTGCTGGCCGGGTGACAAGCCAGCGACTTGGCGTCGCCAATATTCACCAGCCGCAGAATCATCTGCAACGCATCGATAAAGCGCCCACCCGCCTCTTTGCCACCCTCAACACCAAAGCTGAGAATGCCCGAGGCATGACCGCCACAAATTTTCTGGCAAACCGGGTTATAGGGGCTATCTGGCAGGCCGGCATAGTTCACCCATGAAACCTTGGGATGATCCTGCAGGAAGTGCGCTACCTTCAGCGCGTTTTCGCAGTGACGCTCCATACGCAAGCCCAGAGTTTCCAGACCCTGAAGAATCAGGAAGGCACTGTGCGGCGACAGCGCCGAACCCGTGTTGCGCAAAGGCACTACCCGGCAGCGACCAATAAAGGCAGCCGGCCCCAGAGCTTCTGTATACACCACGCCATGGTAGGAGGGGTCGGGCTCATTCAGCATGGGAAAGCGCTCTTTGTTGGCCACCCAGTCGAACTTGCCGGAATCGATAATAATGCCGCCTACCGTGGTGCCGTGCCCGCCAATGTATTTGGTAAGCGAATGCACTACGATGTCGGCGCCGAAATCGATAGGCTTGCACAGGAAGGGCGTTGCCACCGTGTTGTCCACAATCAGTGGCACACCGTGTTTGTGCGCCAGCTCGGCCAGCTTTTGAATATCCACCACGTTGCCTGCCGGGTTACCGATTGACTCACAAAACACCGCGCGGGTTTTGTCGTCTATCAGCGCTTCCAGTCCTTCATAGTCGTCGTGCGAGGCGAAACGCACCTCAACGCCCTGCTTGGGCATGGTGTGGGCAAACAGGTTATAAGTGCCACCATACAGCTGGCTGGTGCTCACGATATTGGTGCCCACCTCGGTAATGCACTGAATGGCATAGGTAATGGCAGCCATGCCTGAAGCCAAACCCAAACCTGCAATACCGCCTTCCATCTCGGCCAAGCGTTGCTCGAGCACATCGGTTGTCGGGTTCATGATGCGGGTGTAAATATTGCCCGCCACCTTCAGGTCGAACAGGTCGGCGCCGTGCTGCGTGTCGTCGAAGGTGTAAGAAGTCGTTTGGTAGATAGGTACGGCGGCCGCCTTGGTGGTGGCTTCCGATTCGTAACCGTGGTGAAGTGCCAGTGATTCAAGTTTCATAATGTGCCCCTAAAAAATTCAGGGGGCTATCATTAATCAGCTTGGCAAAAATTGCACCCCCGCAGTTCAGCGAGTGTCAGAATAGTCACGCGTGCCGGTTAAGCGCTGGTAGCCCAACCAGGTGCCGGTAATGGCGCCGGCAGTTACCCCGCCCAACAGCAGCCAAACCACAAAGTCCCACACCGGGCGCTGGCGCAGCCCGGCGGTGAAATCGAGGCTATGGAAGCCATTGAACAACCAGCGATACCACTTGCGCTGGCTATCCATCAGGTGCACCAACTCGCCGGTGACATTGTCAAAGTAAGCAATCTCGCCATCGTCGTAAGTTACCCGGTACACCGGCAGGCGCACATTGGACTTCAGGCTGTAGTAGTAGTTGTCCTGCTGCTCGATCCAGACCGCCTCGCGGATTTCGTTTTCCGGCTTGATGCGTTCGGCCACCTGCTCGAAGTAAAAATCGTTCAGGGAATCCGGCAACCAGGTGGTGGGGTCGTAGCGCACGGCATCGCCACTCTTGTTGTAAAGGATGGCCCCGATCGCGCCATCGGCCTTTGAAAATTCAATCCACACCACGTCACCGCCCAGGTCAGCACCCTGCAACCCGCGCAGCTGGTCGCGAAACTGTTGGTCAAAAAGCATCTGCCCATCGCGCTGCACCGCTGCGCGCTCGAAGGCAGTACTGCGCCCCTCAAGCAAGCCCCAGGGTTGCATGCTAAGCAAGCCCGAGCCCACCCAGGTGAGGGTAAGAATGCCGAAGGCCAGCCCTATGTAATGGTGCCACATGCCCAGGCCGCTATAGGGCGAGAGCGGCTTGCCCTTCTTCAGCTGCAAATAGCGAATGGCGATATACAGGCCTGTGAGGGTAAGAAAAAGGCCAATGATCGATAGCGACACCACTGTCCAATACCAGAGAGTTTGGTGCTGACGAATAATAGAGGGATACAACCAGTGAATGACCGCGCCGCCCCAATTTAAAAAGCGTTCAGCGCGCCGGGTTTCCTGCACTACCTCGCCTGTTACAGCAGACACATAAAGTCGCGTGCCGTCGCCGTCAAAAATGCGATATTTGTAGAAGGGTCGTAAATTATTGAAGTAGCCGGTAACCGTCCACTGATCACTTTCTACCATGCCTTCGCTTTGGGTTACCGTGCCCGAACCGCTCTGGTTGGCATACTGGCGCGCCGCCGCGCGCGCCATATCTGGCGTTATCTCGTAAAGGTATTCGCCCGATTGCAGATCGATGGCGTACTGCCCGCCACCCATTTCGGTAAGAAACAACACCGGCCTGAAAGGCCAAAGT
>CAKZNR010000009.1 GCA_937129725.1 uncultured Cellvibrionales bacterium
ATGGATAAGCTGTTGGTTTTGACGGGCGGCAGCCGCGGCATTGGCGCCGCCACCTTGGCGCGCTTTCGCAACGAAGGCTGGCGCTGCATCAATCTGTCGCGCAATAACTGCGACCCGGTGATGGCTACCCAGCTAACTTGTGATTTCAGTGAGCCGGAATGGCCGGTGAATCATGCCGACGCGCTGCGCGAGCTGGTGGGCGAGCCCGACCAAATATGCCTGGTACACAATGCCGCACTGCTACTTAAAGACAATGTGCACGACGCTGCTTACGACCTGGGCCGGGTGATGCAAATTAACCTGGTGGCGCCGCAGCAACTGAACGAATTGCTGGTGCCACAGATGAGTGAAGGTTCCAGCATTCTTTATGTGGGCTCTACCCTGTCTGAAAAAGCCGTGGCCAATACCCTGAGTTATTCGGTATCGAAACACGCCCTGCTGGGCCTTATGCGTGCAACCTGCCAGGACCTTGCCGGCACTGGCATTCACAGCGCCTGTATATGCCCCGGCTTTACCGACACCGAAATGCTGCGCGATCATGTGGGTCGTGATGAGGCGATTCTGCAGGTACTTGGTAGCAGCGATGCCTTTGGCCGGTTGGTTCAACCGCAAGAAATTGCTGAAACCCTGCTGTTTGCCGCAAACAACCCGGCGATTAATGGCGCCACCCTGCATGTTAACCTGGGGCAAATCGAGCACTAGAGGGCTGTCAATTACGCAACAGCGAGCGATACCAAGCTCGGTTGCGCTGCATAGCCTTGCCCTGCTGCTTGCCCTGTTTGGCAGCCCGGCACACAGCCAATACGACAACAACGACGGCGCCGCCGGGCCACTGGCAGAACTGCACATTGCCCGGGTAATGCACGGTGCCGGCACGGTGCAGGCCGTGGGTTGGGGCCGCCCCATGTGGGCCATCGACTGGCCCGAGGCCGAGACCCACATTACCCATGGCGTGGCGCGCATGTCGCTAATCGATATTTATACCGACAGCCGCCACCTGCAGCTAACCGACCCCTACCTGTTTGACTATCCCTGGTTGTTCTTTCAACAGCCAGCCCGCGGCGTATTCAGCGAGGCAGACGTATTGGCACTGCGCGAGTACCTGTTGCGCGGTGGTTTTGCACTGGTAGACGACTTTCATGGCGAATCTGAACGGGCCTACTTCATGCGCCTGGCAAGGCGGATATTTCCGGACCGCGCCGTGATACCCATACCGCCAGACGACCCCATCATGAGTATTCACTACGACCTGAACCAGAACACCCAAATACCCGGCGAGCGCCACCTGTACCGCACACCGTCGGGAGATATTGCTGCGCAACTTGCCGGCCCGCAGGAATGGTTGGGCTTATACGATGACAGCGGCCGGTTGGTGTTGGCGGCGCATTTCAATATGGATATGGGCGATGCCTGGCAACACGCCGACGACCCCTGGTACCCCGAGCCCATGACCAACCTGGCGTACCGCTTTGGGGTTAACTACATGATTTATGCCATGACCCACTGACAGGGGGAAGTGATTTGCCACGATAGGAAGTGTCAGACCCCGCAAGGGGTCAGATGCTGGTGGCTTGAAGTTCTTTTCAGCATCAGACCCCCGCTTCGCGGGGAGTCTGACACTTCACCCTGTGGAGCTGGCTTCCCCCGGTGGAAGTGTCTGACCCCGCAAGGGGTCAGATGCTGGCGGCTTTGGCAGCCGGCTCCTGATCGATCTGTAACCAGGGTTTCAGCTTCCAAACACACAGGTAGATCAGCGGCGTATCCAGTGCCGCGGCAAAAAACTTGAACAGGTAGTTATTCAAAATCAGGGTTAGCAGCAGGCCCAGCGCCATGTCGCCGCGCAAAAAGGTGGCGCCAAAAGTAACGGATACCACCATAATGCTGTCTACCATCTGGCTCATCATGGTGCTGAAGTTGTTGCGAACCCAAAGATGCTTGCCATGGGTTACCCGCTTCCAGAAGTGAAACAGCCGCACGTCGATGTACTGGGCCGCCACATAGGCCAGCATCGAAGCGAACACCGCGCCCGATGTAGTGGCATAAATCAGCCCGAACAACTCGATGCTACCTTTGGCCACGCTGCCGTTTGGCAGTGCCAGATCGCTCGCCAGTTGAATATTCTGCCAGGGCGGCTGTGCCGAGGGGTCGACCGCCGGCACCATATTGCCCAGTGTCAGCATGCCAAGAATAAAGAAGTTCAACACCAGGCCCACCGTCACCATCTGGTTGGCGCGCTTTTTCCCGAAAAGTTCGCATACCAGGTCGGTGCACAGGAAGGTAAGCGGATAAGGCAATACTCCAACAGCCAACTGCATCGGGCCCAGCTGCACAAAGCGGGTAATACCGATGACGTTCAGCAGGGTCATAGAGCAAAGAAAAAAGCCCGCCAGAAAGAGAAAAACAAACTCGCGTCGCTCGCGTATGTTCTCTGGTATCTGCTCGATGGGTGTTGTCATACGCCGTCATCTCGCGGAGTTCTCAAGGTCACCAACTCTTCCGCCATGGTGGGGTGAATTCCCACTGTACGATCGAAGTGTGCCTTGGTGGCACTGGCCTGCATGGCCACGGCCACGCTTTGAATCATTTCGCCTGCATCCGGGCCCATGGCATGCACACCCAGCACGCGGCCGGTTTCGGCATGCACCAGCATCTTCAAATACACCCGTTCCTCACGGCTGGTAAGGCTGTACTTCATGTGTTTAAAGTCAGTTTCATACACAGTTAGGGGAATATCGCGCTGTTGGGCCTGCTCTTCGGTAAGCCCCACGGTAGAAAGGTTGGGCTGGGTAAACACCGCCGTGGGAATCAGCTCGTAGTTGATATCTACCGGTTTGCCCTCAAACCAGTGGTCGAGCAATGCCATGGCTTCGGCCAGCGCCACCGGGGTAAGCGCCATGCGCCCCACCACGTCGCCCAGGGCGAACATACCGGGCTGGCTGGTTTCAAAATTCTCGTTCACCAGAATTTCGCCACTGTCACTTGTGGCCACCGACACATTGGGGTCAAACAGCCCCTCGGTGCGTGGCACACGACCGGTGGCATAGAACACCTGGTCGACCTCCAGTTGCTCGCCCTGATTGGTATGCACAAGCCGGGCCTCGCCCTGCCCTGCTTCGATCGATTGCACATCGGTATTAAAACGCACATCCACACCATTGGCCTGCATGGCCGGCACCAGCTTTTCGCGCAGGTCGCGGTCGAAGCCGCGCAGGAACAAATCGCGACGATACATAAGGGTTACCTGCGAGCCCATACCGGCCAATATGCAGGCAAACTCCAGCGCGATGAAACCACCGCCCACAATGACCACCTTTTTCGGCTGCCGGGGCAGGTAAAAGACCTGGTCGGAACTGATGGCTAATTCCGAACCCGGCAGGTCGGGAATAAAGGGCGTGCCGCCCACGGCCAGCAGAATGCGTTCGGCTTCAAGGCGGCTATCACCACCATCGCTTTCAATGCGAACCACACCGGTTGATTCCACTACCCCGCGGCCGTTGAAAACCTTCACGCCGGCGTTTTCCAGCATGCGCACATATATGCCGTTCAGCCGCTCAATTTCGGCGTTTTTCTTGTTGATAAAGTGGGTCCAGTTGAACTCGCCCGATTCAACCTGCCAACCGTACTCGCGAGCATCTTCAAAGGCGTGGGAAAAGTGCGAGGCGTACACCATCAGTTTTTTGGGCACACACCCCACGTTTACGCAGGTGCCACCCCAGTGGGTGTCTTCCACAATGGCCACATTCCAGCCACGAGCCGCCGCCATGCGCGCAGCGCGCACTCCGCCGCTGCCGCCACCCACCACTACCAGATCAAACTTCGCCAACACACTTCTCCTGCTGCTAGACTGCACAAAAATCGATTCAACCGAACCTGTGCTACTTCGACGCCCATTCTGCCTTCTCGTTACACTCTTGTCGCTGCTGCCGGCCGTTGCGCTTGCCCAGCAGGCCGATTTCGTGGGTGGCCAGGTATGCGCTGCCTGCCACCAGGAACAGCACAACGACTGGATGGAAAGCCACCATCAGCTGGCCATGGCAGAAGCCGCCCCCGATACGGTGCTGGGCGATTTCAGCCAGAGATTCGAGCTGGCAGGTATCACAACAGTTTTCAGGCAGGCAGACGAGCGCTATTTTGTGAACACAGATAACGCCGCCGGTGAACTGCAAGAGTTCGAGATAACCCACACCTTCGGCTGGGAACCTTTGCAACAATACCTGGTGAGCTTCCCGGACGGCCGCAAGCAGGTGCTGCAAATTGCCTGGGACACCCGCCCGGCCAGCGAAGGTGGCCAGCGCTGGTTTCACCTGTACCCGGAAGATACCCCGCAGGCTGGCGACTCGTTGCACTGGACCGGCTTTACCCACAACTGGAATACCAGTTGCGCCAGCTGCCACAGCACAAACCTGCAGAAAAACTACAACGCCGAAAGCAACACATTTGCCACTAGCTTCACCGATATAAACGTGAACTGCGAGAGCTGCCACGGCCCGGGCAGCACGCACGTTGCCTGGGCAGCCAACCCCAACGATGCCATTGCCAACTACGGCCTTACCCTTGAGTTCACCGACACGGGCAGTTGGGTGTTCCAGGAGATGGGCCAGGCCATTGCCACCCGCGTGGGCGGTGAAGGCACGACTGCCGAGCAGGAGGTGTGCGCCCAATGCCACTCGCTGCGCACCGAACTGCTGCCCTTCCACGGCATGGTTCAGGAAAATGGCACCGCCCTGGGCGCGTTTCACGACGCCTTTGTACTGAACCCCATTGGCGAACCCCAGTACCAGATAGACGGCCAAATTCGCGAAGAGGTGTTTGTGGCTGGCTCGTTCTGGCAAAGCCGCATGCACGACATGGGCGTTACCTGCAGCAACTGCCACAACCCGCACAGCCTTGAACTGCTGGCGCCGGGCAATACGCTGTGTGCGCAATGCCACGCGCCGGTGGTGTACGACACGCCCGAGCACCACTTTCACCCCATAGGCAGCAGCGGCGCCGAGTGTGTGGATTGCCATATGCCCGAGACGGTATATATGCAGGTTGACCCGCGGCGCGACCATTCCATTGCCATACCCCGCCCCGACCTGTCGCTGGAACTGGGCACCACCAACGCCTGCAGCCAGTGTCATACTGACGAATCGCTGCAATGGGCCGCCGACGCCTTCGAGCAGTGGTGGCCAGATATACAACCCCACCCGGCCGAATGGATTAGCGCCAACCGGCAGGCCCAGCCCAACAGCATCAGCCGGCTTTACAACTTTCTGATCGAACCGGACGCCAACGCCCTGCAAAAAGGCCAGGTGCTTCAGCAGGTGGCGGCATCGGGCGACATCAATGCACAAAATGCCATTCGCCGTAGCTTGCGCGCTACCAATGTGCTGGAGCGCCAGGCCGGCGTGCAGGCCGTCATGGGTTACCCGATCGATTCGGTGCTGCTGGCCAACCTGGCCAACCTGCTGGACGACCCGGCCATATCGGTGCGCTACCAGGCGGTAACCGCGCTGTCGCTAGGAAATACCAACGCATTGGGTGCTGCGCAGCAGTCGGCCTGGCAACGGGAATTGCAGCGAACCCGCGCTATGCTAAATGGCCAACTGGACGTGCCGGGCATGGCCCTGCAACTCAGCCAGCTGGAGCGCAACCTGGGCAACCTGGAAGCAGCAAATATAGCTGCACTGCAGGCGGTAACCATTGCGCCCAACTGGGCCCCTGCCCTGCTAAACCTGGCCCAGCTGCGAAGCGACCAGGGCGAAGAAGCCGCTGCAGCTGCGGTGTTAGAACAGGCTGTTGAAAGCAACCCGCAGTCGGCCGACGCCTACCATGCGCTGGCGCTTTCGCGCATTCGCAGCGGGGGTTTGCAAGAGGCGCAAAGCCTGCTGCAACAGGCGGCTGAACTGGCACCGCAGAATGCCCACTACCGCTACGTGTGGGCTGTTTCTCTGGTGGAGACCGGGGCAACAGACCAAGCTTATGAAGAACTTCGGAACGCCTGGCAAACCAGCCCCAATAGCCACTACATTGGCATTGCGCTGGCCAGCTATCAGATTCAGTTTGGTGACATTGCTGCCGCGCGCGAAACCGCAGAAACCTTAAATGAGCGCGCGCCGCGCAACCCGGATGTGATGAATATTGTGAGTTACCTGGGGCGGCTGCCCTAGGCGGATATATGCCAGCACAAAAATGGTTAAAAGATCGGATTGGTAGAAAACTCAGCCATGAAGATATTGGCCATTATCAAAAGATATTGATTTCACTGAAAAGAACAATTTTGCTAGTGAACAACATTGACGATGCATTTAATTTATAAAAAGCACATAACAAATCAAAGCACTCGGACGCAGCATAGCTGCGCCGGTGTTTGAGGCGTTAGCTCAACATGCCTGCATGAATATCCTGCACCTTGCCAGCTCCGGCGTGAATCATGCTGGTCCGCAGCTCGCGCATCACCATATCCACGGCCTTTTCTGCACCTTCCTGACCAAAAGCAGCCATGCCCCAGATGAAGGGCCGGCCGAATCCCACCGCAGTGGCTCCTAGGGCCAGTGCCTTGAAAACGTCCGAACCGCGTCGAAAACCACTGTCGATCAGCACAGGCAACTGGCCGGCACCGGCGACAACTTCTGGCAGACAATTCAGTGCAGCACGTCCTGAATGCATGACACGACCGCCGTGATTGGAGACGTAAACAGCATCGACACCAACAGATCTCGCCGCTTCGGCATCGGCCTGGGTCTCGATACCTTTCACGACGATTTTCATGTCTGTGATGTTTCGCAGTCGGTCAATAATGCTCCAGTCGAGAAATGGGCCGGTTTGCTCTGGCATGCCGTTGCTGCTTAAAGGTGCAACCATCGGTTTGTGCCAGCGTTGCCCGATAAAGTCATTATGGCAAGCAGTGCAGTCGCGAGTATCCAGCCGTTCATAAAGTGCGCCCACCGAGCTTGTGCTGCGCGCAGGTGAGTCAACCGTGAACAGTAGGACTTTTGAACCAGACTGCTCGGCGCGCTGAACCAACTCTGTAGAAGCTTCGAATTGCGATTGCAGATAGAGTTGGAACCAGACCGGCTGCCGATAGGCCTGATTTACCTGCTCGATTCCGGTAGAAGAAAAAGTAGATATCGACATGGGAATATTAGTAGCTCGAGCGGCGCGAGCCATTGCCAACTCACCTTCCGGATGGAAGGCACGCAGGCTGCTTACCGGGCAAATAAAAAACGGCGCGTCAAACTGTTCTCCAAAAAGTTCTACCGACAAATCCGGACGACCTTGACCGTGCAGGCGGGTCATTCGCAAGTCGAATTTGTCGAAGGCAGCACGATTCACAGTTCGCATATTGCCGTCGTCAGTAGCTGACGCCAGGTAGCCAAAATGAGCAGGCGGCAGATTCATAGAGGCCACACGTTCAAAATCGAACAGGCTGAGCGCCTGATCTGGTGAAGTGATCATCTGATCGAAAAGTCGGCTCGCCACATCGGCAGCGGATTGGCCTTCAACAAGATAAGGCGCAGAAAAGCTCGTCATCGGCACTACAGCCAGAGGGCTGGCGGCCAGCCATTTTAAAAAGCGGCGGCGCTGCTCGCAGATTTGCCGAGGCGCGGAAGTGTTTTGATTTGGCATGTTGCAGTATCCAGGAACGGCTAACCTGAAGCAGTTTAGTAGGTGCTTTAGCAGGCTAGTTGAAGGTTCAAAGACTGGTCTGTTCCATGTCGGTCAGGCGTTCAAGCATTGCTTCCAGCGTGTCTTTCAGTTCGTCTACCTGATCCTCTCCCGCAACTTGACACAAAAGCTGTTCAATACCTGCCCGGGTGTTCATGCTTCGTTGCATCAGTGATGCTCCCGTAGGGGTGAGCAGAAGTTTCTTGCGGCGCTTATCTTTAGTTGATTCAACCTGTCTCATCAACCCGAGTTCTATCAATTGAGTAATTGCTCGACTGGCCTGACCGACGTCGAGGCTGGTTTCACGGATAGCGTCCGAGAGCGTGGAGGGTGTTTTAGTATCGAACAGGAAGAGCAGCTTGAGGCCTATCAGTGATAGCCCTTCTCGATGGGCGATTCGACTTTGCAGCAAATCCAGCCTGCGACCCAGACGGATCAGGTGATAACTGAGCAGTTCCTGTACCGAAATCTGCTCGATATTCGCGCTGGGTGGTTGAATTTTGCCGTTGGACATAGGCGCGTCCGGTTGGATGTACAAAACATTGTACTGGAACGCGCCGCCAACATCGGGAACCGAGCTGCTTGCTCTAGTTATCGCCAAGTACTTTTTGGCCGTGAAAACCCACCCGTTTCAGCGTTGGAGTGCCGGTGTCTGCCCACGAATCAAGCAAGTACTGAATCCTGTATGCTTCGGGCGGTCCGTCTGCGCCCCAATGCTGTTGGCGCGTCTGCACATCAAAGCCATAAAGGGTCACCGAGGCGCTGTCACTGGTAAACCGCCCTATGCCATAGCCATGCGAATAGCCATCAAAAAAGTCTATGTGCGGATTCAAATCAGGACTAGAACGTTGGTTGGCTTGCTCCAAATCCTGACTATGGGCCATGGCTGTGGCTGCGGCCACACCGTGCCGAACTGCGATATTCATATTGGGATTTACTTGAATTTCCCCATCTGGTCCGCTGCTGCGAAAAGTGTTCAGTTGCCGCACTGCCGGGTCTGCCTGACGCCACTCATTCATCTGGATCTCCACCCGGGTAACCATCGAAATGGAAGAACAGGCAAAGTCGGGCATGACATAGTCTTCCGGTTCGCGTTCGGCTGCAACCAGGCCAGCGGCATGCAAGTGGCGATCGCCGCTGAATGACATCAGGTTACGAACTCCTTCATCGCGAACAAACTGCATCAATTCCCGGCGTTCGTTGGGGAAGGCGTCCCAGCTATCGCCCGGCCACATAACGGAATCGCTGTATCCCTCGCCGAGCACAGAATAGTCGATGGAAAAATTCATCAAAGGAATGGGGTTTCCCCACAGTTTCCATGCGGCATCGCTATCGGCCAGCGCATCTTTAAACCATTGTTTCTGATTAGCCCCCATCTGGGTAACTGGTGGCGCATCGAAGCGCGGGTTGGGTATTGACACCCCATTCACGTCAATAGTGCGTCGCGGGTTGCCGTTGTTGAAGGTGCGGCCTGCGGCCAGTATCTCGCGTACTTCTGTGGATAGCCCCCAGCCGTGCTGTTCTGGCGCTTCTTCCTCGCCGAGCAGCGAGCCCATGGAGTGGGTCAGGTCGGCGGCCGGGCTGCGATATGAACGCAGGTCAGTCAGCATAATGTCCAGATTTTTACCCCAGCGAATCGACCGGTATACACAAATTGAATTCATCGCGTTCTGGTTATTGGGCTCGGTGCTGAGGAAATTGCTATCGTATGGATGCATTTCAGCGTCTTCTACTTCCACGCGAGCGAAATCGGATGCCGGATTACTTACCCCGGCAACTGACTGGCTTTCACTCAGCAGCGCGGGGACGAACTCGAACCAGGCCTGATAAGCATCTACGCGGCGGCGGGGCGTAGCGCGACCCAGACCAAAGGACTGCCAGCTGTCATCGGAAAACTCGTGGTCGTCCCAGATACATACAAATGGGAAGCGCGCTCGTGCCTCTTGCAGATCCGGGTCGGCAAGATAGGTTTTGTACAACACCCGGTAATCGTCTGCGGTGTTGGCCGCTCGTGTGGTGCGAGGACCTTGCACACCACCCGAAGGAAATGGAGGAAAAGCCCGGGCGCGTCCATCCTGATAACGTGGCAAAGGTTCCTGTTGGGGCGGTATATTTTCGTAGATGTAGTCGCCCAGATGCATCACCAAATCAACTGATCGTTCAAGCCCTTCCTGTTTTTCGAGGTTAACTAGGTGTTGATAGGGGCCCATAAATCCAACCTGTATCGACTGGCAGGAAGCGAACGCGATGGAAGCCACCCGGTCTGAGTCATTAGCTGGCGCCGTCCAGGTTCTTCCGGTTCGGCTAACGCCGCCGTTAGCGGCGATAAAGCGGTAAAAGTAGGTAGTATCCGACTGCAGTTCATCTACAAAAACACGAACTGTGTAGTCTGAGCTGGCGTTCGTGCTCAAACTGCGCTCCATGACCACTGTCTGGAAAGATTCATCCCGGGCGACCTGCACCACCAATACCACCTCAGGAAGAGTTTGCATCGGTTCGGCGCGGGTCCACAGCAAGACCGCATTCGGTTGCGGATCGGCCGATGCCACGCCCTGAGGGAAACTAACGCCTGTTCCGCTCACCGGTTGCGCCACTGTTGACTGTGTCTTGCCGCTTGCTGAAAAGGCGAAACTACCAGCAAAAGCGCCACTGGACTGAAGAAATTGTCTGCGAGTTACGGTCATGGGATATCACCTGCGTGCTTATCTGTGCCTGATTTGAATCGGTGGCTCAATTGAGACGGCGCAGAGTATTCCACGGTGCACAGAGTTTCTTTGAAGGTTCAACAATCCCAATTGTTACGAATGACCTGCCCCGGGTTATCTGGACACCTCAATTCAGTGCGGTCATGCATGTTGAAGATGAAAGATGGCAACAACAAGACGGAAGTACAATCGAAGGCTAAAGGAACAGGCAGCGCGCCTGGCATTGGAATCGGATAGCAGCGCGGCATCCATTGCTGTGGATCTCGGTGTCAGCGTTGGCAACCTGAGTCGCTGGATGCGTGAGTATTGATGACTCAGCTGCCGCATAACCAGACAGAGCAACCGGACGCCCAACCGCTCATTTAATTCGCAGCGGCGCGCCGCTGATGCGAGGCGTTAGCGAACTCGATACATCGGAGTTATAGTAGGCACATGAGCTCACGAATCGCACAGCTAACCGAAGAGATTCGCGCCCTCGACGCAAGTGAAAGGGCAGAACTCGTGCGCGCAATGTTGCTTGATCTTGATGGCCCCAGCGAGGGCGATGCAGAATCAGCATGGACCACCGAGATTGCTCAAAGGTATGCCGCGTTCCAGGAAGGGATCGTTGAGCCAGTTCAAGGAGAGGACGCAATGCAGAGGATTCGCGACAAAGTGCGATGATGGAGTTCCGCTTTCTGCCAGCGGCGGAAACCGAACTTCAAGCGCAGGTATTGCACTATGGGCAAGAGGTCGAGGGCCTGGATAGGGAGTTTTTCGACGAGATTGGAAGCGCGATCGCTTTCATACGCCGCAATCCAGTCGCCTCGCCCGAGCGCCCGCACCCTTTCCGCTGCAAGCCCTTATCCCACTTCCCATGCAATATTTTCTACACCGTTGAGCCGGCGTTCATTCTCATTGTTGCCGTCGCGCATCAAAGCAGGAAACCGGGATACTGGCTTGGTCGTATTCGCTAACAAGGGCTTCAAGTCACCCTTCGGGCTCGGACGGCAGCTCTGCTGCCGCCGCTTAAGCTGACGTTACAGCGCATTGATATTGCGTTCGCAATAACGTACGCTACCGGAAACTGGAGGTCCGATATGTCTACTCTCAACGCAACCGAAGCTCGATCAAAGCTCTATGCCTTGATTGATGAGGCTCGCTCCACCCACAAGCCCATCACCATCACCGGAAAACGTGGTAACGCGGTTCTGTTGTCTGAAGAAGACTGGAACTCCATCTCCGAGACGTTGCACTTGATGGCAATTCCCGGAATGCGGGAATCAATTCAGGAAGGCCTTGCAACCAGTCTTAAAGAAACTGACCAGAACCTGGACTGGTGATGTGGAAGCTCTACTACACCAAACAGGCGCAGAAGGACGCTCGAAAGCTGGCGTCCTCTGGTTTAAAGCCTAAAGCACAGGAGCTGCTCAAAATCTTGGAAAATGACCCGTACCAAAACCCTCCTCCATTCGAGAAACTTGTTGGCGATCTGAGCGGAGCATACTCGCGCAGAATCAACATCCAACATAGATTGGTTTACCAGGTCTTGGCAGACGAACAGGCAGTGAAAGTTATCCGTTTATGGACTCATTATGAATAAGCGCTGTAACAAGAGCTTCAAGTCGCCCTTCGGGCTCGGATGGCAGCGGCGCTGCCGCCGCTTAAGCTGTCGCTATGCGGCAAGTCATTGCCATGCGTAACGTTACGGGTTACACTATTTTCCATGATCCAGAAGTTCAAGCACAAAGGATTGGAGCGCTTTTTCCTTCGCGGGACGACTGCTGGAATACAATCCAGTCATGCGAAGCGAGTTCGGCTCATTCTCGGCCGTCTACATGCTTCTGTGAGTCCTGGCGATATGAACCTCCCAGGACTATTTCTGCATGAACTCAAAGGAAAGGATCAGGGGCGCTGGTCTGTCCGAGTAAGCGGTAACTGGCGCATAACTTTTTCTTTCGATGGCGTCGACGCCACCGATGTGGATTACGAGGATTATCACTAGCCATGAACATGCAAATGCACAACCCTCCCCATCCCGGCGAGGCACTTCGAGAATTCTGCATCGAACCACTTGGTATCAGCGTTACCGAGGCTGCCAGCGCATTGGGGGTCAGCCGCAAAACGCTGTCTGCCATCTTGAACGGTCGCGCGGGTATTAGCCCCGAGATGTCTATTCGTTTGGCCAAGGCTTTCGATACCTCGGCAGAGAGCTGGCTAAATCAGCAGCAGCAATTCGATCTATGGCAAGCACGGCAAACGGGTATTGAAGAACAAGTGCGTTCGCTAAATGCCGCATAACCAGTCGAAGCAGTCGAACACACAATTGCGCCTCTGTTTGTGGCGTTATGTGTCTCCTTTAATGTTATAAGGACTTACGGCAATGGCTAAATATGCGCCTACTCTCTGGATACTGGGCGGTCTATTACTTATGTTGCCAAGTATCCTTGGCAAGGATGGGCCTGGTTTAGTTCCAATCGGCATAGTTTTCATAGTTATCGGTATAGCAACTAAAAAGAAAAATGCAGAACGGTCAAATACACAAGGCTCGTGACTAGAATCATAGAGTGCAGGAATCGTGCTGACGTGATGTAACAATCAAATCAAAAGAACACGTGAGCATTAGGGTCTCTAAACGAAATATAAGGAAGAGATGCTAAGCCCAGGCAACTCCCGAGGTTTTTATGGCACAAATCAGTTGGTCTGATTTTGAAAAGGTAGAAATTCGAGTTGGCACCGTTCTATCGGCGGAAGACTTTCCGCAAGCCCGAAAACCGGCCTACATTTTGAAAGTAGATTTTGGTGATGAGATCGGCATCAGAAAATCGAGTGCACAAATAACAGATTTATACCGAATCGAAGATCTCATCGGAAAACAGGTCATTGCTGTCGTTAACTTCCCGTCAAAGCAAATTGGACCAATCAAGTCTGAGTGCCTGGTGACAGGTTTCTACAACAGCTCAGGCAAAGTGGTATTGGCCGTGCCAGATAACGAGATTGAAAATGGCTCACGGTTGGCGTGACCAGGCCACACACTGGGCATGCCCCTGTTGCTGTGGCATCCACAGCACCATTGGATGAACCAGCATGAAGTTCTTCCTAAACAACCCTAAGCTATTGAAGCGAAGCGGAGATCTGCCCCAAGCTCTTCGGCGCAAACCGGTTTTTCAGGGCATTGCCTGATGAAAAATCTCGCTCACAACTCTACAGGGGCTAAAATCTGAATCAGCTCTGGATATGGCATCTCCGGCGTCGCTAGACAGGCCTTTTTCGCATGCAGCAACTCAAGTCGTCCTTGTCACTCTTTCAAATCACCTTTCTGGGCGTTGGCACCATGGTGGGTGCCGGCATCTATGTTCTGGTTGGCAAGGTTGCCGGCGTATCGGGTAGTTTCAGCCTGTGGGCATTTGTTGCTGCGGCTTTCATTGTGCTGTTCAGCGCATACAGCCACGGCTTTCTTGCGAAGCACATCCCCAGCAGCGCCGGAGCCGCAGAATACGTTAACAAAGCCTTCCACTCCTCCCACCTGACCCTTGTGGTTGGCATTGGCGTCCTGTTAACCGGGGTTGTGTCTTGCGCCACGCTGGCCAATGGGTTTTTTGGTTACCTCAGCGAATTCGTGGCCTTGCCAAAATGGTTGGTTATCAGCCTTGTGCTGGGCGCTTTGCTTCTTGTGGCAGTTCAAGCCATCAATACGTCGGCAAACTTTGCCGTGGCAGTTACTTTTCTGGAGTTGCTTGGGCTGGTTCTGGTAATTGTGTTTGCCCGAAGTGGTAACTTCGAGCCAGCTTTGCAAACGCCCTCGGCATCGCTGCAAGACATGCAACTGGTGTTGGCGGGGGCATTTGTAGCCTTTTATGCCTATGTTGGCTTCGAGGATATGGTCAACCTGGCCGAAGAAGTAAAGCAGCCCCATAAACACATGTTGCCCGCTGTGATGCTGGCACTGCTCATTACCACCTGTCTTTATCTACTGGTGGCCTGGGTAGCGCTGCATGCACTTCCCATCGATGAACTTGCGCGCAGTGATGCCCCCTTTGCCGACATGCTGTCACATACGCCCTGGCTGGCGAAAAGCATTAGCCTTATTGGGCTTATCGCAATTATCAACGGTGCGCTGATACAGGTATTAATGGGTTCGCGCATGCTGTTTGGCCTTAGCCGCAACAAGCAGTTACCGGACTTTCTCAACAGGCTGAACAGCAAGCAAATCCCCATTAATGCCACGCTGGTTGTGATTGTCATGGTATGGGTTTTTGCCCTGGCTCTGCCGCTGCTCACACTGGCGAAGCTAACCAGCGGCATCATTCTTGTGGTGTTTACCCTGGTTAACGCCGCTGCGGTGGTTATTGCAATGAGAAAAGCTCAATACGGCGCGGCAACCATCGCAACCATAGGCGCTGTTCTTTGTGTGGTTTTCGTTGCAAGTGCTTTGGTTGGCGGCCAATAAATGCCAAGCATTTTTTCATCGCGCCAGGCCAGCGCTTTTCAACCAAACTGCACAGTGTATTCAGGATAACCGGCCGCCACCTCGAATAGTCAACGCGCGTCATATGCGTTATCAACACGAAAAGAATGGGGAGAAAACGATGAATTGGTACCTGGCAGTTTTAAAAAAATACGCGGTATTTAGCGGGCGGGCGCGCCGTAAAGAGTATTGGTTCTTTGCACTGTTCAACCTGATTATCAGCTTTGTGCTGGGCTTTATCGATGGCCTTGTGGGCACCTTTAGCCTGGAAGCCGGCATTGGTCTTCTGGGCGGGGTTTACGCCCTCGCCGTACTTCTACCTGGCATCGCGGTTTCAGTTCGACGTTTGCACGATACAGGGAGAACAGGTTGGTGGCTGCTTATTGCCCTGGTGCCTCTTATTGGCGCTATTGTACTGCTGGTATTTATGCTGCTTGACAGCAAGCCTGGTTCGAATCAATACGGCGACAACCCCAAAGGCGCGGAAGCACCAGAACAACCCGCACTTTAGCCTGCCCGAACAGCGATTCCGGCAAGTTGGAACCATGGCTGCATGAACGCGCAGGTTAACCGCTATATCGCATCCAGCGAAAGCTGGCGCGAATCGAACAGTTTTACTCCCGCATCCTGCAGGGCAAGGACTTGATGGATTGCGTGTGCGGCCTGTCCAAGCGCATGCCCAACTGCGATGGGTCGCACCGCCAACTAAAAAACCCACCTGCCTGAGCTTTACCAGCTCAACACTCCAATACGGGGCTGTTCGACCAGCCCTTCCCGGGAAACGCCCCGGTTATGCTGCAAGAAACTGACAACAGGCTGTAACAGAGTTGGCAGAAAATGGGGTATGGGCAAAGGGAATAAAAAATGCAGGTAGAAACCGCCCAATCCTGGGCCGATGTGCAAGAACTCTTGTTTGAAGGGTCGTGGAACCCGGCATTGGGGCGTTTCCGCTCGCCTTCGGCCTTTCGCGGCCTGTCGCAAAGCAACTACGAATTGATCACCACCCTGATGCGCCTGGGTGGGCCCTACCAACAACTGGAAAAACACATTCTGCGCAACTTTACCAAGTACGCCCACCGCGACGTGGTGGAGCGTGATAGCTGGTGGCACTGGCTATCGGTAGCCCAACACCACGGTCTGCCCACCCGATTGCTTGACTGGACCCATTCACCCTTTATTGCGCTGCACTTTGCCACGGCTAACACCGAAAAATTCGATTGCGATGGCGCGGTTTGGTGCATCGACTACGAAACAATCCACCAGCGCTTGCCCAGGCACATGCAAACCGAGCTGGTAAAAGAAGGCGCGAACAGCTTTACCACCGAGGTACTTGCCCGGGCGGTTCGAACCCTGGACGAGCTGGACAACCTTTCTGCCGATCCCTTCTTGCTGTTTTTTGAACCGCCCTCAATGGACGACCGTATCGTTAACCAGTTTGCGTTGTTTTCCGTGATGTCCAACCCGGCAATCGGCCTGGATACCTGGCTGGAAGAACATCCGGAACTCGGCAGAAAAGTGGTGATACCCGCCGCGTTGAAATGGGAGATTCGCGACAAGCTGGACCAGTGCAACATTACTGAACGCGTACTTTTTCCGGGCCTGGACGGCCTAACCAGCTGGCTGAAGCGCCACTACAGCCCGAAAAACACCAACCCGACCTCGGCTGGCACCTCCTAGCCGAGCGCGTATACTGGCTAAGGGCAACATAAGGGAAAGAGCGTATGTCACTGTCGTTAAGCATTCTGGCCCTGCTGGGTATCGGGGTTTTTATCGCATTAAATTGCTCCACTGCCCGCAAAGGCCGCCCCTCAAACTGGAGCATCATCGCCCCTGCCCGAACGCATACGCAGGGTGTTCGCTTTGGCAAACCCTGCCTAGAGTTTTACGAAACTGATCCCGATCAGGTTGCCAACCAGCAAGAGCTGGTAACTTCCATTTTCCTGCCACTGCGGGGGGCATAAGCCGGTGTCGCAACCTCGGCTCAGCATTCACCTGTCGGCCTTCAACCCGGAAATCGCCATTCCCTGCTGGGATATTCGAGACAGGGTGTTCAGCCAGGAGCAGCAGATTGACCCCGAACTGGACATCGACGGCCTGGACGAGCAGTCGTGGATGATATTGGCAATGGTCGATGATCAACCTGCGGGAACCGGCCGTATGCTGACCGACGGGCACATCGGCCGGCTTGCGGTGCTGGCCGACTATCGCGGCATGGGCATTGGCAGTGCCATTGTGGAAGCCTTTACCGAGCTGGCCCAACAGCAGGGCTACAAGCGCCTGTACCTTTCCGCCCAGGTACGCGCAGCCGATTTTTACCTGTCGCTAGGGTACCAACCCTGCGCCGAGCCGCACATGGAAGCCGGTATTCCTCATCAGATGATGGAGAAACTCCTGTGATCTTCATCCGCTGCCACAAGCCCTTAATGGTATTCGTCCTGAGTGCGCTAATGTTGTTTGTGGTGCCTGCCCAGGCCAAGGAAACCCAACTGGGCTACGACCCGGACGCCAATCCAAATGCCCAATTGCGGGCGTTAACACAGCTGGCTCAGGCCGGTGACAAGCGCATATTGCTGATTGCCGGCGGTGACTGGTGTCTCTGGTGCCATTTTCTTGACGATTTTCTGAACGACCACCCGCAAATATACAGCCAGCTGCGCGAAACCTTTGTCACTGGAAAAATTTACTACGGCGACGAGGGCGACAACAGCGAGTTTTTTACCAACCTGCCACCCGCCGCTGGTTACCCCCACTTCTGGATACTGGATGCCAACGGCACCCTGCTACACTCGCAAAATACCCTACCGCTGGAAGATGGTGCGGAAAGTTACAGCCGCCATGCATTTGTGGCCTTTATTCAGCGCTGGCAACAACCTTGAGCGAATGCCCCCTGTTTTTTCGATCCAGCCGCTGGCGCGGCGAGCTGCATATTCCCCGGTCCCGGCCACACAACAACCTGCCTCCTGAATCGCCTCCGGAAACCGGTATCAATGGCTGACCCGGCCTGGCTGCAGGAGCTATTCGCCACGCTTGACCCGGTGCAGGTAAAGCGCATGTTCGGTGGGCAAGGCGTTTTCCATGAAGGCTTGATGATTGCCCTGGTGGCAGACGAGCAAATCTACCTCAAAACCGACAGTGAATCGCAGCACAGCTTTGAAGCACTGGGCCTGGAGCCGTTTCGCTACCAAAAGGGCAACAAGCTGGTTGCCCTGTCCTATTTTCAGGCGCCAGAGGCACTTTACGAAGACCCGGAAGAAGCCAGGCCCTGGTGCCCAAGCGCATGGCAAGCTGCCGTGCGCAGCCACAACTAGCCCGGGGCAGCCCAATGCACGACCTTTGTGCGATAATGCCGCCCTTTTACGGGTCGCTTGCGACCACCAACACTGGACGAACCCGCTACATGGCGAAACGCCCCTTCTGGTCTTACTGGCTGCATGACTGGCGAACGGGCTGGGCGCATGACATCAGCAAGCCCCTGCACCGCTTTTATGCCTATCTGGACATGATCTTTATCGATCATGGCTACACCCGATACCTGTACCCCAACAGCGCATGGCTTTCCGACAAGGCATACCGGCAAAATCACCCGCCGCCCCTGTATGTAAAGAAAGCGGCGCGAAAAGGCATCAAAACCGTACTTAACCTGCGCGGCGAGAATCTGTTTGGCAGCAACCTGCTGTCTGCCGAGGCCTGCGAAAAATACGGCCTGAAGCTGGTGTATTTTCGCGCGCTTTCGCGCCAGGCGCCGAAACCCGAAATGATCCACCAGGCCAAAGAACTGTTCGAAAGCATCGAATACCCGGTAATGATGCACTGCAAATCGGGTGCCGACCGGGCCGGCCTGATGGCAGCTCTTTATGTGATGCTTCACGAGGGAAAACCCGTGGAAGAGGCCCAGAAACAGCTGAACTGGCGCTTTGGGCACTTCAAGAAAGCCCGCACCGGTGTGCTCGACTACTTCTTTGAAACCTACCGCCAGGCGCGCGATAAAAGCGGCATCGATTTTCTCACCTGGGTAGACGAGGTGTACGACGCCAAGGCCATGCAAAGAGCCTTCCGCGCAAACCCCGGCTCCAGCTTTCTGGTCGACCAGATACTGCACAGGGAATAGGCGTGGCCAATAGCAACCGTCAGAAATCGGTATTCACACGGGTTTGGCAGGACTACCTGCAAAGCCGTGCGCTGCTGTCATTGCTGGCCGGTCTGTTCATGCTGGTAGATGGGGGCGCGCTGGGCCTGCTGGCCTGGTACATCAAACCCCTGATTGACGAGGTGCTGGTGGCAGCCAACCGCGAGGCCATGGTGCCCATTGCCGGCATGATATTTCTTATTTTTTCTGCCAGGGCGATTGCCGCCTTTATCCAGCGCAGCCTGACGGCCTCGGTGGGGTTGCGCGTAATTGCCGACATGCAGCAACAGCTGAGTCGCCACCTGCTTACCCTTGACGGCAGGTTCTTCCACCTGAACTCTCCCGGCACCCTGCTGGAACGGGTGCGGGGCGATACGCAAACACTGCAGCAAATCAGCACCCAGGCACTGATTATTCTGGGCCGCGACACCTTTACCCTGCTGTCGCTGCTAACCGCCGCACTGCTGATTGACTGGCGCTGGACTCTGGCCGCTTTGGTGGGCCTTCCACTGCTGGCATTGCCAATGAACCTGCTGCAAAAACTGGTGCGCCGCTCTACCCTGCGTTCGCGTCGGGCCGCCGATGGCCTTAGCGAGCGCCTCGACGAAATGTTCCATGGTTTCAAGGCCATCAAGGCCAACCGCATGGAACAGCACGAAACCGAGCGCGCCAGCACCCAGATCAACGAGTTTCGTCGCCGTACCCTGCAGGCCGAGATGGGCAAGGCGGCCCAGCCCTCGCTGGTTGATCTAATTGCGGGCCTGGGTTTTGTGCTGGTGATGCTATACGGCGGTTCGCAAATTGCCGATGGTGAAAAAACCCTGGGTGACTTCAT
The DNA here is from genome assembly GCA_937129725.1 of uncultured Cellvibrionales bacterium. Taxonomy (GTDB): domain Bacteria; phylum Pseudomonadota; class Gammaproteobacteria; order Pseudomonadales; family GM7GCV1; genus JABJGI01. The sequence goes on from CAKZNR010000009.1 coordinate 19,764, forward strand.
GGCCTTCTTTGGCGCACTGGCCTTGTTGTTCGACCCGATACGCCGCCTTGCCAGCGTGGGCGCCCAGTTGCAGGCGGCCAAGGTTAGCCTTGAGCGAATTTACCAGCTGCTGGACGAGCGGCCCATGATTGTCGACCAACCCAATGCCGTGGCTCTGGCGGGTGGGGGTGATATTGCATTCGAAGGGGTTGGTTTTGCTTACAACAGCGACCAGCAGGTGCTGAACAACATCAGTTTTTGCGCCCGTGAAGGCGAGGTTACCGCCATTGTCGGGCCGTCCGGCGCGGGTAAAAGCACGCTGTTCAATCTGGTGTGCCGCTTTGAAGAGCCGGCTTCAGGCCAGGTAAGTATTGGCGGGCAGGATATTCGCCAGGTCACTATGGACAGCTTGCGCGACGACCTGGCATTGGTTACCCAGGAAACCGCCCTGTTTGACGAAAGCATTTACCAGAACATCGCCTGCGGACGCCCAAGCGCCAGCGAGGCAGAGGTTCTTGCGGCGGCCGGGAAAGCCCTGGTGACCGACTTTCTTGAGGGGTTGCCCGAGGGAATTCACAGCCCCTGTGGCCCTCGCGGCTCGAACCTGTCTGGCGGTCAACGCCAGCGGGTGGTAATTGCCCGTGCCCTGCTGCGCGATGCCCCCATCTTGCTGCTCGACGAAGCCACTGCGGCGCTGGACAGCAACACCGAACAGCTTATACAGGCGGCTATCGAAACCGCCATGAAGGGCCGTACCTGCCTGGTTATTGCGCACCGCCTTTCTACGGTGCAGCGAGCCGACCGTATTCTGGTACTTACTGAAGGCCGTGTGGTGGAACAGGGTACCCACCAGGAGTTGATCCAGGCCGGTGGCTTGTATGCGGGGATGGCAGCCTCGCTGCCGCAAGACAGCTAGTCGCTGAAACCAGGCAGGCCAGGCTCTGTCTCGGCCAGCTGAACCGGGTAAATGGCGCGCAAATCCTCGTTGACCACCCATTCCAGGTAACTTTCAGGAAACTCGGCGGCCAGGGCTGAGAAATCGTCCTGTGCCTGCAGGTACATACCGGCGTAGTGATGCACCAGGGCCCGGTTGTACAGGCCCTGTGCGTGGTATTGCGGCCGCGAAACCAGGTACTGCAAATCGGCAAGAGCCAGCTCGTAGGCTTGCGTATAAAGGTAAAGATTGGCGCGGTTAAGGTACAGCGGCGCCGGGTCAGCGGAATACTGAAGCGCACCGCTATAGGCTTCGGTGGCCTTATCAAAAAAACCCATTTCGGCCAGCATCAGGCCATAGTTAACCCGTAATACCTGCGCCTGCCAGTCTTCAACCGGCACCTGCAACTGGCGCAGGTAGCCTTCCGCTTGCAAAGCTTGCTCACAAGGCTGCACAGCCGAGGGCGGCAAATCGACGCCATCGGCCACCTGCGAAGCCTGCCGGTGGCACTGCTCTACCAGGCCTGCATAATCTTGCTCCTGCGCCCATAGGGTAGCGGGCAGGCAGAAAACCAGGCAGCCCAGTAGCAGAGGTAAGCCTGAAAGCGGGTATTTCATGGGCTTTTGTCTTTTGTTTCGGTGTTCCACCAGGCCAGTTTATCCTGCAGACGAACCACCTGTCCCACGATAATCAGGGTGGGCGCTTCAGCTCCGGCTTCGCGTACGCGGCTGGGCAGATCGGTCAGGGTGCCCACAAACACCCGTTGGTCGATACGGGTGCCCTTTTCAACCAGAGCAACGGGCAAATCTGCCGCAGCACCATATTCAAGTAATTTATCACATATAATCTCTAACCCATTGAGCCCCATATAGAAAACTAGAGTTTGACCCGGTTGAACATACTCTTTCCAGTCGAGGTTGAGCTCGCCGCCCACCCGGTGCCCGGTAATGAAGCGCACCGACTGGGCATAGTCTCTATGGGTTAAGGGGATGCCCGCGTAACTGGCGCAACCGCTGGCTGCTGTAATGCCCGGAACCACCTGAAAAGAAATGCCGGCTTCGGCCAGGCGCTCCAATTCTTCACCGCCGCGACCAAAGATAAAGGGGTCACCACCCTTAAGTCGCAATACCCTTTTGCCCTGCCTGGCATAGTCCACCAGGGCCTGGTTTATGTTGTCTTGCGTGATGCTGTAGATATTGCGGCCCTTGCCTACAAAAATGCGTTCGCTTTCGCGTCGCACACATTCAAGTATCTGCTCGGATACCAGGCGGTCGTACATAACCACATCGGCTTGCTGCATCAGCCTTAGCGCTTTAAAGGTAAGCAGGTCGGGGTCACCCGGGCCTGCCCCCACCAGATACACCTCGCCAGGCATGTCATCGGTAGCCTGCTGCAGCGACTGTTGCAACATCTTGGCCGCCTGCTCGCTACGCCCTGCCAGTACCTGCTCGGCTACCGGGCCATTCATTTGCTCGTCCCAAAAACGGCGGCGCCTATCAAGGTTGGGAAAGCGTTCGCGCACCGCATCCTTGAATTGCTGCACCAGCTCGCCGAGTTCGCCAATACGCTTTGGCAACAGGCTTTCCAGCCGTGCCCGCATATGCCGTACCAGGATAGGCGCGCTGCCATCACTGCCAATGGCAATGCTCAGCGGCCCGCGCTCGAGTATGGAAGGAAAAAAGAAATCGCCGATGGCAGGCATATCCACGGCATTGAACAGCACACGTCGCCGGGCACACACTTCAGCCAATTCCCGGTTGAGCGCCTCATCTTCGTCTGCAATCAAAAGCCAGGGCAACTCGGCGGGCTCGAGCTGTTGCAGATCGTCTGCCTGCAGGCGTTGCTGCCGCCATTGCACCTGACCCTCCTGAACCAGCTGGCGTGTGGAGGGGTGCAGTTGGTCGCCAAACAGGGTTACCGATGCACCCGCCTTCAGCAGCAGGCTGGCTTTGTGTCTAGCCCCTTCCCCGCCACCGGCCACCCAGCAGGGGCGGCCCTTCAAGCGGAAAAAGAATGGGAAGCTGCGCACTCTGGGAAACTAGCCCTGCGGTTCCAGGCGGGTGAGCCCGCGCATGTAACTGCGAAGGATGTCCGGTACCAGGATGGTGCCGTCGGCCTGCTGATAGTTTTCCAGAATGGCGATAAGGGTTCGGCCTACCGCCAGGCCCGAACCATTCAGGCTATGCAGCAGTTCTGGCTTGCCGTCGGCCTTGCGGTAGCGCGCCTGCATGCGCCGGCACTGGAAGTCGCGGAAATTGGAGCAGGAAGAAATCTCCCGGTAGGTTTCCTGTGACGGCAACCAAACTTCAAGGTCGTAGGTGCGAGCCGCCGAGAAGCCGATATCACCGCCACAGAGAATAACGGTGCGATAGGGCAATTCGAGCAATTGCAAAATGTGTTCGGCATGCGCGGTAAGTTCCTCCAGCGCCTGCTCAGACTGCTCGGGCTCGACAAACTGCACCAGCTCGACTTTCTCGAACTGGTGCTGGCGAATCATGCCGCGTACGTCTCGCCCGTAACTGCCCGCCTCACTGCGGAAACAGGGGGTGTGGCAAACGTATTTCAGTGGCAAAGGGCCTTCGTGAATCGTATCGCGCAGGGTGTTGGTGACCGGCACTTCCGCCGTGGGGATCAGGTAGAAATCCTTCTCGCCATCGTGCCCCAGCTTGAACAGGTCTTCGGCAAACTTGGGCAGCTGGCCGGTGCCGTACAGGGAATCGTTGTTAACGATAAAGGGCACGTAGATTTCCTGGTAGCCGTGATCCTCGATGTGGGTATCCAGCATAAACTGGATCAGGGCCCGGTGAAGGCGCGCAATACCCCGGTGCATTACAGCAAAGCGCGAACCGGTCAGCTTGGCCGCGGTTTCGAAATCGAGGTCGCCAATGGATGCGCCCAGGTCAACATGGTCGCGCACTTCAAAATCAAACTGGCGCGGTTCGCCCCAGCGCCGAACTTCCAGGTTGTCGGCCTCGCTGTTGCCCTCGGGAACCTTGTCGTCTGGAACATTGGGTACGCCGGCCAGCATGTCGTGCAGGGCCTCCTGAACCGCGTCCAGATCGGCCTTGGCCTCGTCCAGTTTGCCACCCAGGTCGGCAACGGCGTCCAGCAACGGCTGGATGTCTTCTCCGGCTGCCTTGGCCTTGCCAATGGACTTGGAACTGGTGTTTCGCTCGGCCTGCAATTCTTCTGTGCGCAACTGCAGGTCGCGGCGTTTTTCTTCCAGCAGAGCCAGTTTTTCCAGATCGAGGTGGAAGCCGCGCTTGGCCAGCTTGGCGGCCACCAGTTCCGGGTCTTTACGCACCAGGCGAGGGTCGAGCATGGGTTCTCCAGTATCGGTTAGGGGGTTTAAAGTGAGCGTATAAGCTGCATGCCACCAAAGGCGGCCAAGATACACAAAATCAGGCTGATTACAACGTAGGCCATGGCCATTTGCCAGCGGCCGTCTTCAAGCAGATAGACCGCCTCCAGAGAGAAAGCGCTAAAGGTGGTAAGGCCGCCAAGAAAACCTGCCATCAGGGCCGGGCGCCACAGCTCGGAAACCAAGCCCCTTTCCAGAATCAGCACAAAGCAAACGCCGATAAGAAAACTGCCCACCAGATTCACCAATAGCGTGGCCAGAGGGAAACCCGAGGGCGTTTCAATAAATTGCACCGCTAGGTAACGCAGAACCGCACCCAGCCCGCCGCCAATCGCCACGCTAAGCAGTATCCAGCTGCTAGTCACTGGCCCACCTCGTCGTAAATCACTTCGGTGCCAGCGCGAATTTCAAAACTGAACTGGCTGCTGTCCAGATCGATGTTTTGCTCTACCTGGCTAAAGCGAATTTCGGTTACCTGGCCGGAAAAATCTTCCAGCAGGAGCAGCGAGGGAAAGCCCTGCTGCATTTGCAGGCGTATTTCGCGAATGCTGGTGGTGCGACCGAAAGGCTCGATCAGCCAACTCTCGCCGCTGTGACTTACAGCGGCCCAATCACCCAGCCAGATGTCGTCAAGCAGGAGAGCGGCCGGATTCACCAGCGGATCCGAACTCCAGTTGCGCACCGTTACTTGCTGAAACAGTTCGTCGTAGAGATAAAGGGTTTCGCCATTGCTCACCAATAGCTGGTCGAGCTCGCTGATGTCCCAGCGCAACAGACGCGGTTTTTGCAGGCTGAATGTGCCGGTCTGGCGGTCTATCAGGTATCCGTCGGCCTCGCGAATCATTTGCTCGAACTGCCCGCTGGCGCTTTGAATTGCATCCAGTTGCTGCTGCAACCTGGCCGTATCTTCGCTCTCACCCGGCTGCGGCTGCCCGGGCAACTCCTGCGCCGCCAACCAGGTGGCGGCCAACAGGGCAGGAAGCAGGCTGGCCAGGGCGCTGATACGTTTAATGCGGAGATTTTTCATCGGGGGCCCGGCGCCAGCACTTCGCGGTTTCCGTTGGGCTGCATTTCACTTACTACACCCGCTTGCTCCATTGCTTCAATCAGCCGAGCAGCCCGGTTGTAGCCGATGCGCAATCGCCGCTGTACCGACGATATGGATGCCTTGCGAGATGAGGTGACAAACTCCACCGCCTCGTCGTAAAGCTCGTCGTTGTCTTCGGCGTTCCCCCCCTCGCCGCCTTCCGTGGGCAAACCGGGTACCGGAATTCTGGAGGTTGCGTCTTCATCAGTAATACCGTCAACAAATTCCGGCTCGCCCAGGTTGCGCCAGGCATCCACCACCTTGTGCACCTCGTGATCGTCAACAAAGGCCCCATGCACACGGATTGTCTGACTTTGCCCCGGAGGCAGATAAAGCATGTCGCCATGCCCAAGCAGTTGTTCGGCTCCGCCCTGATCCAGAATGGTGCGCGAATCAACCCGCGAAGACACCTGAAATGCGATCCGGGAGGGAATGTTGGCCTTGATAAGGCCGGTAATCACATCTACCGACGGCCGTTGGGTAGCCAGAATAAGGTGAATACCGGCTGCCCTGGCTTTTTGTGCAATGCGGGCAATCAGCTGCTCGACCTTTTTCTTGTCGACAATCATCATCATGTCGGCAAACTCGTCCACTACCACCACAATGGTTGGGAGTTTTTGCAACAGAGGCCGGTCCTCTTCGCCCGCACCGGCAACCGCGTCGTCCAGGCTCATTTGCACTTCAGGGCGCCACATGGGGTCTTTCAGCGGCTCGCCAGCGGCAGCGGCATCTTCCACTTTGCGGTTGTAGCCAGCCAGATTGCGCACGCCCAGCTCGGCCATCAGTTTGTAGCGCCTCTCCATTTCGCCCACGCACCAGCGCAACCCGTTGGCGGCATCCTTCATGTCGGTAATAACAGGCGTCAGCAGATGCGGAATGCCCTCGTAAACCGCCAGTTCAAGCATTTTCGGGTCGACCAGAATCAGGCGCACATCTTCCGGCGTTGACTTGTACAGCAGGCTCAGCAGCATCACGTTAACTGCCACAGATTTACCCGAGCCGGTGGTACCGGCCACCAGCAGGTGAGGCATTCGCGCCAGGTCGGCCACCACAGTGTTGCCGGCAATATCATGGCCCAGCGCCAGAGTGAGGTTTGACTTGGATTCTTCGTAGGCGCGCGAGGCGATCACCTGGCTCAGCCTGACAATTTCGCGTTTTTCGTTGGGAACCTCGATACCCACGGTGGTTTTGCCGGCAATCACTTCCACCACGCGCACGCTGACAACGGCCAGTGAGCGCGCAAGGTCGCGGGCCAGGTTGGTGATTTTGCTGGCCTTCACACCGGCGGCCGGCTGAATTTCAAAGCGGGTTACCACGGGACCGGGTAACACGGCGACCACTTCAGCCTGCACGCCGAAGTCGGCCAGTTTAATTTCGAGCAGCCGCGACATGGCGTCCAGCGACTCTTCCGAGTAGCCCTGACGATCTTCGTCACGCATTTCATCCAGCAGGCCAATGGCCGGCAAGCCGCCGCCGGCGGTAGGGTCTTCAAACAGGGTGGACTGCTTTTCTTTCATTGCCCGCTGACTGGGTGGCGGTTTTTTGGATGGCGCCTGGATCTTGGGCGCCTCCCGAGTGACGCGCTTCTCTTTGTGGGTTTCCAGCGTTTTCTCACGCTTCTGCCGCGCCTGGGCCTGAGCCTTGCGCTCGGCGAGGCGCCCGCGAATCACTTGAGCCTGAAACACCACAAAATGAAACAGGCGAATCAGGTTACGGCCAGTGGCGTCAAACAGTTTGAGCCAGGACAAGCCGGTGAAGACCGTCACGCCGAACAGAAAGGCGGCCGTAGCAACCAGGTTAGAGCCGTGGAAGCCTAGGCTGGCCAGCAGCCCTTCCCCGGCCACCTGGCCGAGAATGCCTCCAACGCCCTGGGGCAGCTCTGCTGCACCGGTGGCATGGTTAATCTGGGCAATGGCACAACTGCTAACCAGTACCAGCACGAAGCCGATACCCTGCAGTGCGACAAGCGGCCAGTCTGTGGTTTTGGCAACTCCGGCCTGATGGTGACTGCGAAACACCTGCCATACCCTTTGCGCGACAAGCAGCGGGATCAGCCAGGCAATATTGCCGAACAAAACCAGAAGAATGTCGGCGACCCAGGCGCCCAACGCGCCACCGGCGTTTTCCAGCTCGGCAACATCTGAACTCTGCGACCAGGCAGGGTCGGTTGGGCTGTAGGTTGCCAATGCCACCAAAAGAAACAGAGCCAAAACGGCCCAGAAAATCAGCGCACCTTCACGCAAAATACGGTTCAGCCGGTCGTCTGCGGGGCTGGCTTTGGCTGTATCGGATGATTTACTCAAAAGTGCGGCTTCTGTCGGCTTTGTATGGGCGGTATTATCCCCTGCCCAAGGCTGATTTGCATCCCGCCAATTGCCTGAGGGGCTTCGGGCCCAAAAGCCTGGCTAAAGGGGTTGCCGCACGACAAACAAAAGCCGGCAATTTGTGATTCAGGCAGTCGCCCCCATATGATGCACAACGATAAATTTTTCAAGGACCCACACTTACATGAGCGAAGTTCAACACCATCGATTAATCATTCTGGGCTCGGGCCCCGCTGGCTACACAGCCGCTGTTTACGCAGCCCGCGCCAATCTGAACCCTGTGGTTATCACCGGGATGCAGCAGGGTGGCCAGCTAACCACCACCACCGACGTGGACAACTGGCCAGGCGACGCCGAAGGTGTACAGGGTCCCGAGTTGATGCAGCGCATGCAGGCCCATGCCGAGCGTTTCGACACTCAGGTGCTATTCGACCACATCGAGTCGGTCGACCTGCAGCAGCGCCCATTCGTGCTGAAGGGTTCGGAAACCTACAGTTGCGACGCCCTGATTATTGCCACCGGCGCATCTGCCATGTACCTGGGGCTGGAGTCGGAAACTGCCTTCATGGGCAAGGGCGTAAGCGCCTGCGCTACCTGCGACGGCTTTTTCTATCGCGACCAGAAGGTCACCGTAATAGGCGGCGGCAACACTGCGGTGGAAGAAGCGCTGTACCTTTCGAACATTGCCTCGAAAGTAACCCTGGTGCATCGCCGGGACAGCCTGCGGGCAGAAAAGATTCTGCAGGACAAGCTGATGGAGAAGGCAGAAAAAGGCAACGTCGAGATTATCTGGAACGCCGAATTGGACGAGGTGTTGGGAGACGACGCCGGCGTCAACGGCGTGCGGCTGCGTCACAGGGAAACCGGCGAAACAAGTGAACTGGAAACCCAGGGGCTGTTTATCGCCATTGGTCACAAGCCAAACACCGACATTTTTGCGGGCCAGTTGGACATGGAAAACGGCTACCTGAAAATTGTCAGCGGCCTTGAAGGCAATGCTACCCAGACCAGTATTGAGGGCGTGTTTGCGGCCGGCGACGTGTGCGATCACGTTTACCGACAGGCCATTACCTCAGCCGGGTTTGGTTGCATGGCCGCTCTCGACGCCGAGAAATATCTGGACGCCTGACAGCCTTCATGGCTGCCGAACTGCTGGATCCCGTCAAGCCGGTATTTCCGGACCCTGATCAAGCCATGGCATACCCGGATGGCCTGCTGGCAGTGGGCGGCAATCTGCAACCGGATACCTTGCGCGCTGCCTATCGCCAGGGAATTTTTCCCTGGTTCGATCGCAACTCGCCTATCTGCTGGTGGTCTCCCGACCCGCGCGAGGTGATGCTGCCGGGCCAGCAACACTGGTCGCGCAGCATGCGTCGATTCCGCCGCAACAGCAGTTTGCGTATCGCCAGTAATCGCGCCTTCGAGGCTGTTATGCGCTACTGCTCTCGGGCCGACCAGGAAAGCGCCTGGATAACCGAGGAAATGATAGAGGCCTATCTGGCCCTGCATCGAATTGGCCTGGCTCACAGTCTGGAAGCCTGGGACGGAGAGGTTCTTGTGGGCGGCCTTTACGGTGTGCAAGTGGGCGGCGTGTTTTGTGGCGAATCCATGTTTCAAAAACACACCAATGCATCCAAGCTGGTTTTGCTGACACTGGCCGATAGCCTGTTCAGCGCCGGCTGCAAAATGATCGACTGCCAGTTCGCAACCGAGCATTTGCGCTCGCTGGGTTCACGCAGCATTGCGCGAACCGACTATCTGCGCCTGCTGGCACAGGCAAGGAATAACCCGTTGAATTGGAATGAAGTATTCGCCGATACTATGCAGTCGCATTCGAATGTTTGAACAGCCGGTGCCCCGTTATGAACCAACCCGCCCATTCCAGGCGTTTGCGGTTGCTGCGAACAGAGCCACATAGCTGCTCTTATCTGGATAATCGCATCGCCGTAACCGAGTTCGTAGCCCCAGACGAGGAGGTCGATTCGGACACCTACCAGGGTATCAACGAACTGGCCTTTCGCCGCAGCGGCATCCACTACTACCGCCCCAGCTGCCCCGACTGCCAGCAGTGTCAGCCTTTGCGGGTTGAGGTAGACAAATTCACCCCCAGTCGAAATCAGCGACGCTGCCTGCGCAAGAATCTCGATCTGAACTGGAGCATTCACGAAACCGCCGACCTCGGCCGTTATTACCCGCTTTACGAAAACTATATTGGATCGCGTCATCAGGACGGCGACATGTACCCGGCCTCGGGCGATCAGTTCGAAAACTTCATAGCACGTGGCTGCAGCAACACCCGATACATCGAGTTCAACAGCACAGAGTTAGAGATGGTTGCCGTGTGCGACCTGCTTCCCGAAGGGCTTTCAGCCATCTATTCTTTTTTTGCTACCGACCAGCCAGAGCGCAGCCTGGGAACGCTGGCGATACTGGTTCAAATACAGATTGCGCGGCAACTTGGCCTGCCATGGGTTTATCTGGGCTATTGGATTTCCGACAGCCAGAAGATGGCCTACAAAACCCGTTTTAAGCCCAACCAGGTTCTGGTGGAGGGGCGCTGGACGGCACCCGAAAGCTGACCGGAAGTCGCCGCCGCCTGCGGTTCTTGCGAACGGGCTTTTGATTCGGCGCCACTAATGGCAAAATGCGCGCCTTCTCAGTGACGGACAGGATTGAATGGCAAAAGACGACGCAATGGAATTTGAAGGCGAGGTGGTAGACACCCTGCCCAATACCACGTTCCGGGTAAAACTGGAAAACGGGCACCTGATTACTGCCCATATATCCGGCAAGATGCGCAAAAACTACATACGCATTCTGACTGGCGACAAGGTAAAGGTTGAAATGACACCCTACGACCTGACCAAGGGACGCATTACCTTCCGCTCT
>CAKZNR010000010.1 GCA_937129725.1 uncultured Cellvibrionales bacterium
GATTGTTCTTACGTAAAGCAGATATAGGAAACAGCGCATCAAAGTCTTCTGTTGCGATCCATTTTTCGCTGTAAGGTAACAGCGCTGCCTTGTCGTCCAGCATATCGATTTTATTAATGACCAGGGCCACAGGTGCGCTAGCCGCTTTAACGGCATTGAATACCATCTCATCTTCAGGCGTCCATCGCAGGCGATCAACGATGAACAAAATGAGATCCACATGAGCCAGAGCACTGTTCGCCGCTCGGTTCATATAGCGATTGATCGCCCGCGGCTGATTGCGGTGTAGCCCGGGCGTATCAACGAAGATCATCTGGCAGTTATCTTGCGTATGAATGCCGAGAATGGCATGCCGCGTGGTTTGAGGTTTACGCGAAGTGATGTTGAGTTTTTGGCCTACCAGGTGATTTAGCAGGGTAGATTTGCCCACGTTGGGTCGCCCGACAATGGCGATGTAGCCACATTTCTGACTCATGTAGTCTGTTGCTCCAGTTGCTGCAGAGCCAGCTCGGCAGCGTTCTGTTCTGCCTCGCGGCGGCTGGGGCCAGTACCCCGTGGCATATCATCCAATGGCTGTACCGCGACAGCCACCTCATAGCTGCGCGCATGTCCGGGACCACTCACCTCGGTAGTCTCGTATCTGGGCAAAGGCAGCGAACGCGCCTGCAACCATTCCTGTAGCCTAGTTTTGGCATCCTGAATCGCTGCGGACTGTTGCAGGGTTGAATCCAGCTCGGTGATCGATTCGCCCAGTAGCTTGAGAGTAACCTCACAGGCCTGGGTAAAGTGGCTATCCAGATAAACTGCGGCAATTACAGCTTCCACGCTGTCGGCCAGAATTGAATCGCGACCAAACCCGCCAGATTTAGCTGCCGATGGCCCCAGCTGCAGGACCGATGCAAAATCAAAGCGCCTCGCTGCAGCGGCCAGAGTTTCCTTGCGAACCAATAGCGACCGCCGGGTGGTAAGCTCGCCCTCCGCTGCCGTCTGGTCGCGCGTAAACAGATGTTCGGCGATAATCAGGTTGAGCAGACTGTCGCCGAGGAACTCCAGCCTTTCGTTGTGATCCTTCCCGACACTACGGTGGCGCAGTGCCCGCTGCAGCAGTTCCCCCTTATTAAATTGATAGCCAATACGTTCCTGGAAGTGCGCCAGCTGTTCCTGCATTGACTTATTCAGAGGGGTACTGAACCTCAAAAGCCGCCACAACGCTGACGTTGTACATCAGGTTGGTGCGAGCCTCGTAGTCGTAAAACAGGCTTGTGACGTTGTTGTCGCGGCTGATGGTAATTTCTCTGGGGTCGATTTCGATTGAATTGATACGGAAATTCTTTGACATCGCCTCGCGGATTTCGGCGTTGCTCATGTTGTTGATGCTTCCCACCGGTGTATCCAGGTTCTGCAGAGCCTGGTTCAGCATGAAATTGTTGTAGTACAGGGGCACCACACGGAAGCAACAGACGGCGAAGAATGCAATTACCATCAACAACAGCAGCAGGCTAAGAGAGGACATGCCTCGCTGGCTCAGCGTGGTGTGAGGCTTTAGAACACTTGGGCTGGTCATAATTGCTCCTAGTTGATACCGCCAACGCGGTCGAAGCTGGGGATTTGCCAGGGTTTCCAGTTCATCCAGATCACCACGGCTTCGCCAATAATATTACCTTCGGGCACAAAGCCCCAGGCTCGACTGTCCGAGCTCTGGTCGCGGTTGTCGCCCATCATGAAATAGTGCCCTTGGGGAACCAGGTTTTCATAATAGCGGCCGTAGGGGCTGGGGGGAACCAGCACACGAATCTGGTGCTCAACCTCTCCGGTGGTTTCCTGCCAGAGTTGCCATGCATAACCTTCCGGCTGAGGCAAAGAAACCAGAAACTCCTGTTCCAGCGCTTCGCCGTTGATAAAAACCTCGTTATCTTCTACCCGGATATGGTCGCCCGGCATTCCAACCAGCCTCTTGATAAAGGCAGTGTTCTCACCCGGCGGCGTAAAGACCACAATGTCACCGCGTTGGGGTTCTCCCATCGGAATGATTTTGTTGCGAATAATGGGCAGGCGAACGCCGTAGTTGTATTTGTTCACCAAAATGAAATCGCCGACCTCAAGGGTTGGAATCATCGACCCCGAGGGAATCTGGAATGGTTCGAACAAGAAGCTTCGCAGCACAAAAACCAGCACCAGCACGCCAAAAAACGAACCGATGTAGTCCAGAACGGGATGTTTCCAGTACTTGTGAGCTGCCCAGCAGATACCGGTAAACACCACAAGCACAAACAGGATCAGGGCGAAATCAAAATTCATCAGAGTGGTATCGATTCAGGCAGGTTCAAATTCAGGATTTGCAATGTCTGGAAGCAGTTTAATCGTCAGAGCGCAAAACAGCCAGAAATGCTTCCTGTGGCACTTCCACACTGCCCAACTGCTTCATCCGTTTTTTGCCGGCCTTCTGTTTTTCCAACAGCTTTTTCTTGCGCGACACATCTCCGCCATAGCACTTTGCCAGTACGTTCTTGCGCAGGGCCTTGACCGTTGAACGGGCCACTACGTGACCACCAATAGCGGCCTGAATGGCCACATCGAACATTTGCCTCGGAATCAATTCACGCATTTTCTCGGTAATTATCCGCCCCCTGGACTGGGAGTCGTCGCGGTGCACAATCAATGCCAGCGCATCCACCCGGTCGCCGTTAATCAGGACATCCAGTTTGACAAGGGGTGCCTTTTCGAAACGCTTGAAGTTGTATTCCAACGAGGCAAAGCCGCGGCTAATTGACTTTAGCCGATCAAAAAAGTCCATCACCACTTCGGCCATCGGAATTTCGTAGGTTAATGCCACCTGGCTTCCCACGTACTGCATGCCTTTTTGCACTCCGCGGCGCTCGACGCAAAGGCTGATTACATTGCCCAGGTAGTCTTTGGGTACAAAAATGCTGACGTCGGCTATTGGTTCGCGAATCTCTTCAATTTGCCCGGGATCTGGCAGTTTGGAGGGATTGGCAACATCCAGCAGTTCACCACTGGTGGTCATTACCTGGTAAACCACAGAGGGCGCGGTGGTGATTAGATCGAGGTCGTATTCCCGTTCCAGCCTCTCCTGAATGATCTCCATGTGCAGCATGCCAAGAAATCCGCAGCGAAATCCAAAACCGAGCGCATCGGATGTCTCCGGCTCATAAAAGAGAGCTGCATCATTCAATACCAGTTTTTGCAGTGCCTCGCGCAGTTTTTCATAGTCGTCTGACTGGGTTGGAAAGAGGCCGGAATAGACCTGTGGCCGAACCTGTTTGAAGCCCGGCAAGGCGTCTACCTCAGGGGTGCTGGCATGGGTAAAGGTATCCCCTACCGGTGCACCCTGAATCTCCTTGATACCGGCAATGATATAACCTACTTCTCCTGCCTTTAGCTGCTTCAGGGCTTTCTGTTTCGGAGTAAAAACGCCCACTTCGTCAGCAACATGCGGCTTGCCCACCCGCTTGGCAATGATTTTGTCTTTTGTACGCAAAGTGCCTTGAATGACACGAACCAGCGAGACCACGCCCTGATATTTGTCAAACCAGCTGTCGATGATCAGAGCCTGCAGTGGCGCATCCGGGTCGCCGCCCGGCGCAGGAACTTCTCTTACCAGTTGCTCCAGCACTTCCTCTACATTGGTGCCCGTTTTGGCGCTGCAGGAAACGGTTTTTTCGGTCGAGAGGCCGATAATTTCTTCTATTTCGTGCTTAACGCGTTCCGGGTCGGCCTGGGGTAGATCTATTTTGTTGAGTACTGGAATTACTTCCAGATCCTGCTCTATAGCCGTGTAACAATTGGCTACAGATTGAGCCTCGACACCCTGCGCTGCATCCACTACTAACAATGCGCCTTCACAGGCGGCAAGGGATCGAGACACCTCGTAACTGAAGTCCACATGGCCCGGTGTATCAATAAAGTTCAACTGG
>CAKZNR010000011.1 GCA_937129725.1 uncultured Cellvibrionales bacterium
AGAACATAGGCAGGTATTGGCAGGGTTTTGTGTGCCGCCGTGAACTTATACATGTCGTAGATTTCGCCGTTCGACGTCAGACGACCGTGAACCTTGGTGCCATACCAGCTGGCGTAGCCCTCTTGCCGATAGCCCCGGCTGGTTGCCATCACCTCGTAGGTTTGCCCCATTACGGTGTAGGGGCTGTAATTGCCCGCGCGCAAAACCGGTTCGAAGCGCGGTTCAACTTCCGGGATGCCGTGCACGTTGATACGCCGGTCGGGGCCACCATCTGCCACGCCGCCGCCAGGCAGGCTGCCACAGCCTGCCAGCCCGAGCAGCGCCCCCGCTAGCAGAATCATGCAGACTCTTAGGCCACGCCAGTACATCATTTTTCGCTTCGCTTGTTCGAGCAACTGCCCCGATTCAAATGCCGGTTAGTAAAGGGTGGCAAGAGAGGCCACCGCCATGCCATACAGGTAGCTGTGATTGTAACGAGTGATCACGTAAAAATTGTGCATGCCTACCCAAAATTCAGTTCCCGTATCGGCCTGCATTTGCATCAGGGTGACCCGGCTGTCGCCAATTGAATCGGGTAATCCGGTGACCCCCAGGGCGATGAGTTGCTGCGGGCTTTGATCGGGTTGTAGCCCGGCACTAATGGCACTTTGCGGCAAGCTCTGTGGAACCTGCACCTGAAAAAACACCGGTTCGCCGGCTCGCCAACCGTGCTGCTGCAGGTAGTTGGCGATACTGAAAATGGCATCGCGCGGACTACCCCAAAGGTCGGCAAAGCCATCGGCGTCGGCATCCACCGTGTAGTGGCGGTAACTACTGGAAATAAACTGTGCCATACCCATGGCGCCGGCATAGGAACCGGTCAGTGCGAGGGGATCGACCGGTTTGTCCTGAACCAGTAACAGGAAATGCTCAAGCTCACTGCGGAAAAAGTCGGCCCGCGGTGGGTAATCGAATGCCAGGGTACTCAGCGCATCCAACACCGGATAATTGCCGGTAATGCGCCCGTAGAAGGTTTCCACACCCAAAATAGCCAGGATGACATCGGCCGGCACTCCGGTTTCGGCCTGCGCATCGTCAAAGTGTTGGCGGTGCGTCGCAAAGAACTCCCTGCCCTCCTCTACCCGTCGCTGCGTGAGGAAAATATCGCTGTATTCAGACCACTGGAGGGTTTTCTCCGCGGGCCGGCTGATGGCATCGATAATAGACTGGTGGTAGTTGGCCTGGGCAAACAGCTGGTTCAGCCATGCCGGATCCATTTCGTGTTGCTGAACCATTTCGGCAATAAAACTCTCTACCTCGGGTTTTTGCAGGTAGTCGGCCTGAAGAGAGAAGCTGGCAGTAGCCAGCAGGGAAGCAAGAAGTGTTTTCATCGGTTCAGCCGGGGCTCCTCGGTTGCGACGGCCATCAAAATTCCGAAAGCCATAAACAGAGACAAAAGTGACGTTCCGCCATAGCTGACAAGGGGCAGTGGAACCCCCACCACGGGCAGCAAGCCCGACACCATGGCCATGTTGACAAAGATATATATAAAGAGAGTAACTACCAGCGCCGCACTGGCTAACCGGCTGAAGGGGGTTTTGGCCTGATAACTAATCCACAAGCCGCGTGCCAGAATGCAAAAGTACAGCACCAGTAACAAAGCCACACCGCGAAACCCCATCTCCTCGGCCAGCACCGCGATAATAAAGTCGGTGTGTGATTCGGGCAGGAAGTCGAGTTGCGACTGGGTACCGCCCAGCCATCCCTTGCCCTCCATACCGCCCGAACCGATGGCAATCATCGACTGAATAATGTTCCAGCCCGACCCCAGTCGATCGGCTTCCGGGTTGAACAGGGTAAGAATACGCCCACGCTGGTAGTCATGCAGGGCAAACTGCCAAACCAGCGGTGCCGTCCCCAGAGCCAGCAACCCTGCGCCAAACCAGTATCGCCACTTCACACCAGACACGAACAGCACCACCAGACCGGAGCAGACCACCAAAAGGCTGGTACCCAAATCGGGCTGCACCACAATAAGAGCCGCAGGGATGGCCACAATAATCAGGCTGAAGAAAATATGCTTGAGAGAGGGCGGTAGCTGACGGCGCCCAAGGTAGGCGGCAAGCGTAAGAGGCAAAGCCAGCTTAATGACTTCCGATGGCTGGAATGCAATCACGCCCAAATCGAGCCAGCGCTTGGCGCCATTCACGGTGGTACCAAAAAACATTACGCCAATCAGCATGCCCACCCCGCCGAGAAACATCAGCCACACCCATCGCTGCACAAAAGCCAGTGGGATCTGTGCAATAACCAACATAGCCACCGAGCCAAGGCCGGCATACACCAGCTGCCGCTTCACATAGCCAATTTGCCCGTCGCTGGCACTGTAGAGAACAGACAAGCCGTATGCCAGAGTCGCGTAAACCAGCAACATCAGCAGCGGGTCGATATGGATGCGGTTCCATAACTCGGGCGCCTTTTGCTGCACCGAGCCATCGGGAAGCTTGCGCACAAAATCAAGGGGCATGGGTGACCTGCGTTTGCTGCTGCAAGGCTTCCGGGTGATGCGCGAACCAGGAGTCGAATACCAGCTTGGCGATTGGCGCCGCCTCACTGCTGCCGCTCTCTGCATTTTCAACGATTACCGACACCGCTATCTGCGGGTTATCGACCGGGGCAAAGGCAATAAAAAGGGCGTGGTCGCGCAGATGTTTTTCCAATTCCAGGTCATCGTAGTCGACGCCCTGCGCCACGCTAATCACCTGTGCCGTAGCCGACTTACCTGCCATCTGGTAATTGTTTGCCAGGTTTCCGGTTGCTCTGGCCGTGCCGTGCTCGCCGTGCATCACCAGGCGCATGCCTTCGGTGACCAGATCCCAGTTTTCCGGGTTGGCCTGAATATGGTCCACTACTGGCATGGGCACCGGATTATCGCCGACGCGATTGGCCACCTGGGGCGAAATTACATCACCGCGTCGCGCCAGAGTAACGGCTACCTGAGCCAGCTGCAGTGGCGTGGCAAGCATAAAGCCCTGGCCAATACTGGCATTGATGGTGTCGCCCGGATACCAGGGCTCCGAGCGGGCCCCCTGCTTCCAAATGCGCGACGGCATAATGCCCTCCTCCTCGCCGGGCAAGTCAATGCCGGTGACATGGCCGAGACCAAAACGGTAGCCATAGCTGGACAGCGCATCAATGCCGGTGCGATATCCCAGCTCGTAGAAATAGGTGTCGCAGGATGCTGCAATGGCCACGAGCATATCCACCTCACCATGGCCTTCCGGTTTCCAGTCGCGGAATGGGCGTTCCTGGCCTTCCAGGTAAAATATGCCCGGGTCGTGCATGCTGAAGGAGGGAGTCACGGCGCCCTCCTGCAAGCCAATCAAGCCAAACAGGGGTTTCACGGTGGAGCCGGGCGGATACTGCCCCTGCAGTGCGCGGTTGAACAGAGGCTTGTCGATGTTATGCAGCAACTCGTTGTAGTCGCTGGTGCTGATGCCCGAAACAAACAGGTTGGCATCGAAGCCCGGATTGCTCACCAGCGCCAGAACGTCTCCGGTTTGCACATCCAGAGCTACCACTGCACCGCGCTCGTCGCCCAACGCGTCCTGCACTGCCACCTGCAACCTGCTGTCGAGATTGAGCCATATGTTTTCGCCGGGCTGCGGGTGCTCGCGCTCCAGCACGCGCAGTACATTGCCTCGCGCATCGGTTTCAACGTATTCGTAGCCCACCGACCCAAGCAAATCGGACTGGTAATTGCGTTCAATGCCCGTCTTGCCAATCACGTGGGTACCGGCATACAACTCCCGATCCAGCTGGGCCTGCTCGCGATCGTTGATGCGGCCGACGTAGCCCACCACATGGCTGAAGTAGTCGTCAAAAGGGTAGTGGCGAATCAGGTCAACCTTGATGTCTACCCCAAGCAGCAGAAATTCCTGCACCGCGATGCGCGCCACCTCTTCTTCGTTCAATTTGCTGCGCAACAAAACCGGCTCGAATGGGCGCCGCGGCGCCTGAAGCTGATTTTCGAAGCGCTCCAGATCTGCCGGGCTCAGCTCGATGGCATCGCCGATGAGTTGCAGGGTTTGCTGCATATCCTGCACGTGCTCGGGCACCAGGGTGAGGCTGTAACTGGGTTGATTCTCGGCTAGAACCACGCCGTTGCGATCAAAAATTAAACCCCGGGTTGGCGCCACGGCTCGCACATGAACCCGGTTGTCCTCACTGAGGGTGGAAAATCGCTCGAACTGTTCTATCTGCAGGTAGTGGTAGCGCAGAGCGAGCCCGGCCATCGCTACCAGAATAAGCAATAGCAACAGGTGCAAGCGGTTGGACGATATTTGCCGCTCGCGTCTTTCGTCCCGGAACAGTGACTCTTCCAGCATGGGGTCAGGCCCGGTGGTAAGGGTGGTTTTGCAACAACATAAACGCCCGGTATAGCTGTTCAGCCAGTATGACTCGCACCAGGGGGTGCGGAAAGGTCAGCCTCGACAATCGCCAGGTGCGGTCGGCGCGCTGCTTTACTTCACCGGACACGCCATCGGCTCCGCCAATAACAAATACCGGCTGCAAGCTCTGCTGCATCATGTCATCCAGCGCCTGGCTCCATTCGGTTGTGGCAAGGTCTTTACCCTGCTCGTCCAGCAGTATCAGGTGGCGGCGATTATCGATTCGCTGCAGGATACGCTGGCCCTCCTCCTGCCGCGCGCTGTCGGCACTTTGCGAGCCACCGCGAGGAACCGGGGCAATTTCGCTGAGGGTCAGCGGGGCATGAGCGGGCATGCGGCGGCTGTATTCAACCCAACCCTGCTCAACCCACTGCGGCATCTTTTTGCCTACCGCGACAACCTCGATGTCCAGTCTGGCCCCCTGCTATTCCTGCAAACGATTGCTTGCGGCCATTTCCCACAAGCGTTCAAGGTCATAAAACTCACGCGTCTCGGGCAGCATGATGTGCACTACCACTGCGCCGTAGTCGAGCAACACCCATTCGCCCTGGTCTTCACCCTCGGTACCGATGGGCCTTTCGTCCTGTTCGCGGCATTTTTCACGCACCGAGTTGGCCAGCGCCTTTACTTGCCGCGCCGAACTTCCCGAGGCAATCACCAGGTAATCGGCCACATCGGTCAACTGCGACACGTCAATTACCCTGATATCAATTGCCTTGATGTCTTCAAGACCTTCCACTACGACACTTTTCAGTTGGTCGAGGTTCATTAAATATCCTCTTGCATTGATTGGGGCTGCAGTTGCTGATACAGCCCCTCAGATTCGATAAATTGCCCCACTTCAGTGGGCACCAGCCCTTCAACCGGCTCGCCACGCTGGACGCACTGGCGCACCTGGCTGGCCGACACCCGCGGCAAATTCGCTTGAAGGCTGCAGTATTGCCCGGCTTGCTGCGGAAACTCTGCCGGTTGTAACAGCTTGCCCAATTGCTGCGGCAGTTCAGGCTGGTGGCCGGCCCGGTGATACACCAGAAATGCCGTCAGCCCGGCCAGCTCCTGCCACTGATGCCAGCCCGGCAAGCTGGCAAAACTATCCCATCCCAGCACCAGCACAGGGAGGTGGCCGGGAAAGCGCTGCCGCAGCTGCAAAACCGACAAGAGCGAGTATGAAGGGCCGGAGCGAACCAGCTCCATGTCATCAATCAACAGGCCATCACAACCCTGCACGGCCAATTGCAGCATGCTTAACCGCTGCCTGTCGTTAGCGCCGGGAGTTGCCCGATGGGGAGGCACCCTGGCCGGAACCAGTCGCAACTGCTCAAGGCCCAGAAACTCGCGTGCCGCGAGGGCCAGTGCCAGGTGGCCGCGATGAACCGGGTCGAAGGTTCCACCCAACATCGCTGCGATGCTCACTGACGAATTTGCCCCTCGCCGAAAACTATCCATTTTTGCGATGTCAGGCCTTCCAGGCCAACCGGGCCGCGCGCATGAATTTTGTCGGTGGAAATGCCAATTTCGGCACCCAGGCCATACTCGAACCCGTCGGCAAAACGGGTGGACGCATTCACCATCACCGAGCTGCTGTCGACCGCCGCCAGAAACTTGCGCGAGCGCGAGTAGTCGCGGGTGACGATGGCGTCGGTGTGGCCCGATCCATAGCAGTTGATATGCTCGATTGCTTCGTCGATACCCGCTACAACGCGAACCGACAGAATGGGCCCCAGATACTCGGTGCCCCAGTCGTCCTCGCTGGCTTCGACTGCATCAATCAGCTGCCGCGTTTGTTCACAGCCGCGCAGCTCAACGCCGGCCGCCTGCAGTGCGGCGGCAACCGCGGGCAGGAATTCTGCAGCCACAGCCTGCGCAACCAGAAGCGATTCGGTGGCGTTGCACACTCCATAGCGATGAGTTTTGCCATTCACTGTGATGGCACGAGCCATATTCAAATCGGCCAGATCATCGACATAAACATGGCAATTGCCGTCCAGATGCTTGATGACCGGTACCCGCGCGTTGTTGCTGATTCGCTCGATCAGGCCGCGCCCGCCGCGCGGCACAATCACGTCAACATACTCGGGGCTCTGAATCATGCGATCGACCAGGGCGCGATCGGTGGTTTCCAGCACCGATACTGCAGCAACAGGCAAGCCGGCCGATTGCAACCCAGAGGTGACCGCCGCTGCGATAGCCATATTGGAATGGAATGCCTCGCTGCCACCGCGCAGGATGCAGGCATTGCCCGACTTCAGGCACAGCGCGGCCGCATCTACAGTTACGTTGGGACGCGACTCATAAATAATGCCGATGACGCCCAGGGGAACGCGCATTTTGCCAAGCTGTATGCCACTGGTGCGGTAGTCGAGTTCGGATACCGAACCGACTGGATCGGGCAAAGCAGCAACCTGGTGCAGCCCCTCTATCATGGCGTCAATGCGCTCGGGGGTTAACAGCAGCCGGTCGAGCAGCGCAGCGCCGAGGCCCTTTTCGCGCCCGGCGTCGAGATCACGCTGGTTGGCGCTAGCAATGGCTTCACGGGTGGCGTCAATTCTGTGAGCAATACTGGCCAGCGCCTGATTTTTCATACCGGTACTGGCAGCAGCCATCAGCCGCGAAGCTTCGCGGGCTGCCGACCCTGTTTGATCAAAATAGTCTGTCACGTCTGTGTTCCGGTTGCGGGCTACAAAGCCCTTGGCTAGAGGACGCGCATTCTAAACCAAGAAGAGCGCGGCTTCATGCCAACCTACCTCTGCGCCAGCCGGTCGACCAGCTGTACCAGCATTTCCATGCGCTCGACCGGGTCATTTTCCATCAGCAGCGAGGCCATGCTGGATGCTTCCATAGGCAGCGCCGCCGCCAACATCCAGCCAATTTCGCTGCAGTCCAGCACTTCGAAACGGATTTCTCCCGGGGTGATTTGCTGAAGCAATTCGCGGATACCGCTGTAATCCTCTGGCAGGGCCAATTGCCGCGAGTCTTGCAGCGCAGTGGCTTCGGTCTGCCATAGCCCGTCTGCCTCCTGCTCTGGTGCTGCCAGGGCAACCCGCTGATCGCCTTCCACCCGAATACCCAGAAGGCCACTGGGCAGCGTGTCCCAGTCGACTACCCTGGCCAGGCAGCCGGCGGCGGGAAATTCCGCCTGCAGACCCACCTCGGCGCCAGAGCTGAGCGGGGAAACCACGAAGGGCAAACCTCGCTCCATACAATCGCGCACCATTCGAAGATAGCGCTGCTCGAAAATCTGCAGCGACAACTGCATGGACGGCACCAGGCCTCGCGCCAGGGGGAAAACCGGGTAAATCACCTGACCCTAGAGGTTTTCTTCAGCGAAGGCTGCCAACTCACTGCGCTCGATCCCATCAATATGCATCAGGCCAGACCCGGCATAGTTTTTAAAGCGCTCAACCACATAGGTAAGACCCGATGTCAGTGGCGTGATGTACTTGTTGTCGATCTGGGCCAGGTTACCCAGGATGACGATTTTGGAGTTTGGCCCCACCCGGGTAATGATCGACTTCAACTGAAACTGGGTTAGGCCCTGAGCCTCGTCGATAATAATGTAGGCGTTGCTAAAACTGCGGCCACGCATAAAGTTAAGCGACTTGAACTGCACGTTGGCGCGCTCCTTGACGTACTCGATGCTGCCAAAGGCAGACTCGTCGCCGCCGTGCAGCACCTCCAGGTTGTCTTCGAAGGCAGCCAGCCAGGGAGCCATTTTTTCTTCCTCGGTTCCGGGAAGAAAGCCAATATCCTCGGCAATGGGCGGTGTGGAGCGGGCGATGATCAACTTGTTGTAGCGCTTCTCTTCCAGAATGGCCTGCAGCCCGTAAGCTAGCGCCAGCAGGGTTTTGCCGGAGCCGGCCGGGCCAATCAGGACATTCATTGCCAGCTCGGGTTGGCGCACCAGGTGCAGGGCCAGGGCTTGCTCCAGGTTTCTCGGCGTCAAACCCCAAACCCGCTGCGACATCAGAATTTCGGGGTTGAGATCCAGCAGCTTGACGCATTCTTCCGATGCTTCCAGCACCCGGCCCACAAAGCCTTTCTGGTCAACCACAAACTGGTTCAGGTAGGGCGTTTCATCCAGCGCCGTTGCCGCCACTTCATGAATGGTGGAGCGAAGCTCCTGCGTGGTGGTAACCACTTCAATTCGATCCCAGAAACTGCCCTCAACCTGCATCTTGCCGGATGCCAGCAAATCGATATCGTCGAGCACCTTGTCGTTGCGATAGTCCTCAACATGCAGCAACCCCGATCCTTTGGCTTTGAGGCGCATGTTGATGTCTTTGGTTACCAGGCAAACAAAGGCACCCTCGTCTTCCTCCTGCAGCTTCAAGGCCACATTGATAATGCGGTTGTCGTTGTCGTGGTGAATGTTGGTGCGCAAAAAGGTGGTTTCGTTTTCGTGGCTCAGCAGTTGATCCGGGTACACGGCCAGGGTGCCCATGGACGAGTCATCGCCTCCGACGGGTGAAAAAATCTCTACCCCTTCCTGAATTTCGCGCGTGCTGGCGTTGGCCAGGATCTTGTCGATGTTCTGAATGGCGATGCGCGCCTCGCGGCTAACGTCCTTGTCGCGCCGGTCTTTAATCTGGTCCAGCTCTTCCAGCACGGTCATGGGAATAATGATGGTGTGCTCGGCAAAGGAGTACATCGCCATGGGATCGTGCAGCAGTACGTTGGTATCGAGAACGTAGGATTTGGTCGCAGACGCAGGCATCCGCGCCTCATCCACCACTTCAGGGTCGAGACGAGAGTTCATTTAGCATTACCTATGCAAAAGGGGGAGGGAGGTATGAGTTCAGCAGGGGTAAAGTGCCAGGAGACGAAGACGGGAAGCCTGCAGGGTCGATCAGGCACAGAAACTCCCGGTATCTATTTCGGGGGCGTGAGGCGTTAGAATACGACTACGGTTTTTCGGCACTTAACCCTCTATGTAAGCCTCGTGCCAACCCCATGACTAAACCAGGAGGTCGACGGGTGACTACAGCTGGATTTCACGGAATTAATATTGCCCCATCCGGCAGGGAAAACACAAGGCCATTCATCAAGGGATGGGGCTTTGGGTTATTGGTTGTTCCATTGTTGCTGATGTGCGGGCAGGTTTTTACCGTTCCGCCGCAATATAGCTTGGGAAAGTTGTCGGACGACCCGGTTAAACAGCTTAAGGAACTTAACCAGATGGCAGACGCTCTGGCCGAGGGCATGGCCAGGTTCGGCTATGAAGAAGGCCACGAAAGGATATTCGAAAGCCCCGCTGCCGTCAGTTTGGCACTGCAAACAGGCGAACTGGACCAGATCACCACTACCCTGTTCGAGGCCGCAGACCTTATGCGTCGCGAGCACGCAGAGTCTCTGGTTGTGAAATAGAAAAAGGAACTGCCGCGATACTCGTCCATTATTATCGTGCGCAAGGATTCGGGCATCGAAACACTTCAGGATCTCGCCGGGAAAACCATCGCATTCGAAGACCCCTTGTCTACCTCGGGTTACCTCCTGCCGACTCGCGCCATTGAAAGCGCCGGTTTAAGACTTGAAGCGGAAGCCCATGCACAATCTGATGCCAGCCTGCGCTACCGGTTCAGCGGCTCGGAGCAAAACTCGTCGGCATTGCTGTTTCGCGGCAGTGTCGATGCCATTGCCCTGAGCGACTACGACTGGTTGCGGGCCAACCACGTGCCAGATAATCAGCGCACCCAGTTCGCTATTATTCATGTCTCGGAGCCCGTGCCACGGGCTATCGAGCTGGTTCGTGCTACCATGCCGGAAGCGGAAAAACAGGCTCTGCGCAGTTTTATGTTGCGAATGCACCTGAACCCGGCGCAGGAAAATGCGCTTGAGGACTACCACGACACCGGCCGTTTTCCCAGCTGAGCGAAAGCGACCTGCAGCAAT
>CAKZNR010000012.1 GCA_937129725.1 uncultured Cellvibrionales bacterium
CCGGACAGCCGATTTGCGACCATAAATAGGGAATCGCCCCAAGGTGATCCTCGTGGGCGTGGGTGATAATCAGCCCGTCAATGCACTCCTTCCGGCTGACGATGAAGGCCGGGTCGGGCATCTGGATACTGGGGCGACCGGATGCACTGCCCGCGTCGTGCTCAAAAGTTATGCCGCAATCAACCAGCAACCAGCGGCCATTATGGCCGTACAGGTTCAGGTTCATGCCGATTTCGCCAGTGCCACCTAGAGGCAGAAACCAGGTGGCATTGGGCGGAGGGTTCATAGTTACCAGGCGTAGCCCACTCGAAAGCTGTATTTTTGATCGATTTCCTGCTCCAGAGAAGCGTCGTAGTCGAAGGAGATCTCGGCTGCCGCCTGGAAACCAAACAGCAACACCACCGTGGCCAGCAGGCCCAGCACCGACCAGGGTTTAAGCTGGCCAATCAGTTCATTGATCGCGCCCTCGCCGCCGCGTTTTGTTACCAGCGAGCGCACCCATGCGCCTGCCATCAGTGGCAACAGCACGTAAAGCACAACCGACAACAGCAGGGTTTCCCAGGGCACCGTGATATTCGTCAGGCCCAGCAGTAAAGCCGCAATGGGCGCAAAGGCAAACACCATGATCATGTCGTTTACCGCCACCTGCACCAGCGTGTAGTTTGGGTCGCCCTTGGTAAGCTGGCTCCAAACAAACACCATGGCCGTGCAGGGTGCCACCCCCAGCAAAATCATGCCGGCTATGTATTCGGTGGCGCTTTGCGGGTCGACCCAGTCGGCAAAAATGACTCGAAAAAACAACCAGCCCAGAAAAGCCATGGTGAAAGGCTTGATCAGCCAGTTAATCACCAGCGTCAGGGCTAGCCCCTTGGGCTTGTCGCCCACATGCTTTAACGATGCAAAATCGATTTGCACCATCATGGGAAAAATCATGACCCAGATGAATACCGCCACCGCCAGGTTGACGTTGGCGTACTCCAGGCCTGCAACAAACTGGAAAAAGCCCGGCGCCAGGTTGCCCAGCAATACCCCGGCCAGAATGCACAGGCCAACCCAAACCGACAGATAGCGCTCGAATATGCCCATTAGTTCAGATACCCGTCGATGTGTTGCACGAAGTCGCGAATCTCGTCGCGTACCCGGCGGTAATGCGCCATGGCCTCTTCCTCGGTGGCAGCACTGGCGGCCAATCGCGGCGGGTCATCGAAACCCACATGAATGACTTTGGCATCACCGGGAAACAGCGGGCAGCTTTCATGCGCCCGGTCGCAAACGGTAAACACATAGTCGAGCGAGCCATCCAGATAAAGATCGATGTTTTCCGATTTCTGGCCCGATATATCTACCCCGGCCTCGGCCATGGCCTTTATCGCCAGGGGGTTCATGCCATGGGGGTCAACGCCGGCGGACAGGCTTTCGAAACGTTCACCATGAAGCTGGCGCAGCCAACCCTCGGCCATTTGGCTGCGGCATGAGTTGCCGGTGCACAGGAACAGAATTCTTGGTTTGCTCATGAATTAGCCTCAAATACAGATGGGTTGGGCGCCAAGTTTAAGCTCGGGAAACTGCTGTGGCTCAAGGCAATCCAGCACGTCCCGCTGCCAGTGCGGCATCTCATCGCACAACCGGTAATAAATCCACTTTCCGCGCCGCTCGGTTTTGACAATGCCCGTATTGCGAAGCAGCGCCAGATGGCGCGAAATTTTCGGCTGGGTTTCGTGCAACAGTTCGGTTAGTTCACAGACGCAAATTTCACCGCGCTGCTTCATAGCCACCAACAGCTTTAGCCGCGTTTCGTCGGCCAACCCTTTGAAAAATCCGCTTGCCTGCATACTCGCCTCGGAGATTAATATTTACATATACGCATATGTGTATGTATATTGCATGACAAAACCAGCGAATACCAGCCTGCCAAATGACCAACCAGCTTAGCGACCTTCCCAATGTTCAGCCGGATCAGTTCGATTGCCCGCAGATCAACCGGCTAGCCGGCCCCACATCCAGCCACCCGCCGCGTATTCTGTTGCTGTATGGCTCGTTGCGCGATCGCTCCTACAGTCGCCTGGTTATTGAAGAGTGCCAGCGCCTGTTGCACACCATGGGTGCCGAAACTCGGGTATTCAACCCCAGCGGCCTGCCGCTGCCGGACGACAGTGACGACAGTCACCCCAAGGTGCAGGAACTGCGCGAACTAGCCATCTGGTCGGAGGGGCAGGTGTGGTGCTCGCCAGAGCGCCACGGCGCCATGACCGGCATCATGAAGGCGCAAATCGACTGGATTCCCCTGTCCAGCGGCGCCGTGCGGCCCACCCAGGGCAAAACCCTGGCAGTAATGCAGGTGTGCGGCGGCTCGCAGTCGTTCAATGCCGTTAACCAGTTGCGCGTACTGGGCCGATGGATGCGCATGTTAACCATCCCCAACCAGTCATCGGTTGCCAAAGCCTTTTTGGAATTCGAAGACAACGGCCGCATGAAGCCGTCGGGCTACTACAACCGCATTGTTGATGTGATGGAAGAGCTGATGAAATTCACCCTACTGGTGCGCGACAACAGCCACTACCTGGTAGACCGCTACAGCGAGCGGGTTGAAAGCGCCGAGCAGCTAATGGCCCGGGTAAACCAGCGATCGCTGTAGCTGGCGAAAACGCGACCGAGAGCAGCGCCGCGCTTTCACCGCTGCTTAACTAAAGCCCTTTGAACCACTGCTGAAAGTAGGGTCCAACCAGTGGGATTTCATACTCCTTGTTGAACAGTGCGCCAAACAGGCTGTATAGCCAGGCGATCAACACCAGGATGCCCAACAATCCCAAAATAGGTATCAGGCTGGCGACCAGACAGCAAACTCGTTGCCGCTGGGCTCGGTAAAGTGAAATCGCCGTCCGCCGGGGAATTCAAAAATGGGCTGGGTAATCAGGCCGCCAAAGCGCTCGATTTTTTCCATGGTGGCCTTGAGGTTATCGCTGTAAAAAACCAGCAGGGCCCCGCCTGTTTTCGGCGTGCCGCACAGTTCAGACTGAAAAAATCCGCCATCCAGACCCTGATTACTGAAAGAAGAATACTCGGGCCCGTAGTCTGTGAACTCCCAGTCAAAAACCGCCAGGAAAAAGGCTTTGGTAGCTTCCAGATCGCTGGCGCCGAATTCCACATAGTTGAGCTTTTCGTGCTGATTCATGTAAGCCGTCTCCCCATAGCTGCAGCTGCCTAGCTTCTCAAATAGGACGCTCCATTCATATCAAGAATACAGCCTGCGCTGTATTCCGCCTGCTCGCTGGCCAAATAGGCAATGGCACCGGCAATTTCATCAGTAGTGGCAACCCGCCCCACTCTGCGGGAGCTGCCGGTAATAAGCACCCTCTTGCCCGAAAAATCCTTCTGAACCATTGCTCCACTGCCTTTACGACCTGATTGTCAGCCACATTAGGCCACTCTGTGTTTTGCAGCAAACCCTGACCGCCGGGCTGACAGTCTGCAACGAATCCGAGTATTCACTAGCTACGATTTCTAACAGCTGAGCATGCACAAAAAAAGCCGCCATAAATGGCGGCTTTTTTATTGGGTAGAAACTCAGCCCCGATTTCCCGGCTGAGACAAGTCGGCAGCATGCTTACATGGCGCCGCCTTTTCGGTTCATATGAAGCGTTTGCAGCTGAGTGTATTCAACCAGGCCATGCAGGCCGTGCTCGACACCCACGCCGGACATCTTGGCACCACCGAACGGCGTAAAGGGCATTTGCTGCGAGTGCTGGTTGACCCAGCCAGTACCACTTTCCAGACGCTTGGCCAGTTCCCAGCCCTTCTCTTCGTCGGCAGTCCAGATGGAACCGCCCAGGCCGTTTTCGTTGTCGTTTGCGCGGCGCAGCGCGTCTTCGGTGTCGCTGAACTTGATTACCGGCACGATGGGGCCGAATGGCTCTTCATCGACAATGCGCATGCCATCGGTAACGTCGGTGGCAATGCTGAGTTCAATGAAGTAACCGTCGCGATCCATGGCCTTGCCGCCCACAACAAAATTACCGCCCTTGGCCTTGGTGTCTTCGATCAGTTCCATCACGAAGTCGAACTGGTCTTTGTTTTGCACCGGGCCGAACTTCACGCCCTCTTCGTTCCAGGCACCAACGCTGGCTTTTTTCACCCGCTCAGCCAGCATTTCAACCAGCTGGTCGTGCTTGCTTTCGTGAACATACAAACGCTTAAGTGCGGCACAGGTTTGGCCGCTGTTGCCGAAAATGCGTGCGAAAATATTGTCGGCGCATTTTTCCAAGTCGGCGTCGTCCAGCACGATAGCGGCGTCATTGCCGCCCAGTTCCAGGGTGAGGCGTTTCATGGTGGGCGCCGCGGCCTGCATGATGTTAATGCCAGTGGGCGTTGAACCGGTGAACACGATTTTGGCAATGTCGTCATGGCTGGTGATCTTGCGACCCAGGCCGCCCTCACCCGTTACACAGTTGATTACGCCGGCAGGCAATACGCTGTTCATCAGCTCGATTACCTTGAGCGTAGACAGCGGCGTCATGGACGACGGCTTGCTTACCATGGTGTTGCCAGCCAGCAGGCCGGGCATCAGGTGCCAGATCAAAATAAGGATGGGGTGGTTCCAAGGAGTGATGGAAGCCACCACGCCCAGCGGCTTGTAGTGCACCTTAATCAGCGCGTCGTCGTCATCCTTCAGGGTTTCTTCGGGCAAACGCAGCTTGGCGGTGTTGCGGGTCCAGGCGACTGCGGCGCCACCAATTTCGCCAATGGCATTGGGCAATGGCTTGCCATTTTCCTGGGCCAGAATTTCACCAATCTCGGCCTTGTGCTCTACCAGCAGGTCGGCAATTTTATCCAGCATGGCGCCGCGTTCTTCGATAGGCGTGGCGGCCCAGGCTGGCTGCGCGGCCTTGGCGGCAGCTACGGCCTGGTCGAGTTGTTCGTGGCTGGCCGCCGGGCACTGGGCAAAAGGCTTTTCGGTAGCCGGGTTGACCACGTCGAAGCTGCTGGCTTCACCGTCGACCAGTTGGCCGTTAATAATCATTTTGAAATCTGACATGTGTTTCCCTCTGTTCTTTATATGTTCCAGGTTCTAATTGGTTTGTGCTTTGATAATTTCAGCGGCCAGCTCCGCGTAGTACCTATACAGGGGGATGCCTTTCTTGCCTGCCCCAGCCTTGGACAAGGCCAGTGAAACGCCGAGGATAGCATTTGCCCCCAGCTTGACCTTGTTGGGTGTACCGTCGAGGGAAATCATGAGCTCGTCCAGAAGCACTTGGTCGCATTCGTCCTTGCCCAAGATGGCGGGGGCTATGACCTCGTTCACATTCTTCACCGCTCCAAGTACACCCTTACCCGAGTACCGCGATCCTCCGTCTCTCAGCTCACACGCCTCGTACACACCCGTCGATGCACCGGATGGTACGGAGGCACGGTACATGCCCGTGTCAGTCACCAGGTCCACTTCCACGGTGGGGTTGCCGCGCGAGTCGATGATCTCTCGGGCCTTGCAGCCCTTGATGCTCTATATATGACCCACAAGGGTGCCAAGAAGATAAATTAAGAATAGTTTATGTTAGATGGGAACAAAAGGGGGGAATAAAGACGATCAAGGTTCCCAAAAAGAGAATTTACGCTCAATCTCTTCTTCTAAACTAGCGGCAGTCGCTAAATCGGTAGCGTTCATTACCATAGAAAGCTTTGATTGCACAAATCGGTGCGTCTTTGGTGAAAATGCTGCACAAGATACAATCAAAGCACAAAACAACAATAATTTAATCATCGAGAACGTGAAAATGTGCAGGTTTTTTTCTGAAGGGGCAAGGTCGACAGATCCCATAGAATCTTTTGTCTGTGCACGTGTGTTGAGAGTTTTGAAGTTTTTCATCTTTCAGAAATATATTCAATATAAACAGGTTTTCAAGTAAAAAATAATCAAATATGATGACCCTGTATATTCGTGGAATGCTGCTTTACTCATGCGGATAAGGCAGAGGGGCAGCTGAGAAGGAGCTGTTTAAAGTCTTCCCGAAGTCCGTCCTGCCCGTCGAGGCTAGCACCGAAGGCTGGGTGAAGAAACTTGGTCTGAATGCGGGGATTAAAAGTGTGCCCCGATGCCTCCATCACGAGCGCCCTTCCTGAGTAGCCCATGCTTCTGGGGGCGGCTGTCATAGCGTGGTGCTCACCTCTTGGCACTACCAAGAGGCGCGTACCAGAAGTGGAAATGATATGGCAAGTCGCTGTGGGTTTGGTGGCACCTCCTTGTGGTGGGGAGAATGTGAAGAAGGCCAGCTCCCCGCTGATGGCTACGAAAACTTCATCATAATCGAGGTGCATGTGCACGGGTGAAAACGAGCCCTCTTCCCAGGCGTTCACCAGCACCTGCATGCTGTTGCTGGCAGGGTCGCCGCTTGTCAAATCGAACATTTTTCTCTTGCGCGGATGCTCTGAAGCCTAGTTCATCGCGGTACGACGAGCATGGGGTGAAGTATTTTGGGTAGGGTTCATGAGTGTTAGGAGCGCGGTTAACCACCTTAACCATCGAATATCGAATAGGTCAAGTTTAGTACCTTGAGAAGCATATTTGCCACATCACTCTCAAGTATAGAATTTCCCTCAACTATTGATGCGCGGTTCTTTGCTGGCATGCGCAAAAAGCCCTCTGGAGAGCTCACCTCGCTTGCTCTCCCTCCAATATGCCCAGCAAAAGTAAATAGCACCACTGCCATGACCACCAGAAGAACAACTCCTCCTTGAGTATTCTTGAGCATTTTTAATGCCCTCATTCCTATGAACAAGAGATGAGGCTTTTAGGAGGCAAGTTGGTTTAAAATAAAATAAAATGGGATACCGGATAACGCTGAGTCACTCGTTTAACGCTCCGTGAACGCCGTCTTGATGTTAGTTTTGGTAATTTTTCTCGGATTTAGTGTGAGGCTGACTTTTTCGTGGGCTGAATCTGCTCGAGCCGCTCGATGGGCGAGTGTGACGACGGTGGCGACTACTTTAGTTGCACCTCTGATCAGCCATGCTGGCATAGATCCGTCTCTCTTGGAAGCGTACAAGAAGGACGGAACAGTTTCCGCAGGTGTAGCTCCATCGACTGGTCCCGCGTTGACGATGAAGGACGTAGAGAAGCTGAAGGCAATTGAGGACAGCTTCGTGGCCAGAGAGGTGGAATTTCAGAAGTGTCCCCTTGGTGCCTCGTTCCGCGAGTTCAGAGCGGGCCGAGAAAACAGCAAAGCGCTCTCCATTGGTGATCGAGCAGTAGTTGAGATGACGGTGCGCTGCAAGAAGTTGGCAACGGCCAAGGAAGTCGGCGGCGTCAAGTACTACTCGACCAAGGATGACTCGCCTTCCAATTCCTTCACCTTTGTGGTGGGGGACGGCACGGTGCCTCCAGCCTTGGAGGAGGCACTAGTTGGTATGAAGAGGGGCGCTATTCGCAGGGTAGAGCTCCCCTCAGTCCTCGTGTTTGAAGCGCGGAACAAGGGCCAACTACCTCAGCCCACTACCGAGAAAGGCAAGAGAGTGTTCAAAAATTTATTCAAAACGGTAGCCCCGATCCCTAACCCAGCCCTTGTCCTTGCCCTTGCTCCAGCACTTACTGCCACCCTAACCTCGACTCTAACCCTTATGCGCCTCACAGGATGCCACATTGATATTCGAGGTACTTGTCGACGGCATAAAGTCTGCATGAGCTGAGGACTCGGTTATGCTATTACATGATGAATTCTTACTTACAATTTAAAATTTTCATATACTTCAAGTAAGATATGATATACCAAGCACGTGGACTCGATCCAAGTACTCTCAGTCGTTGGAGGGCGCAGGCGCCCCTCCTTCCATGAATGCCATGGGTAGCAAGACGTCTGGTACCCAGTTCAACACATGGTCCAGCCACTGCGGGCGTTGGGGTACTAAACCCCGCACCAGACTGGGAATAAGGAACTTCAAGGAGCTGTTGCGATGTCAGCATTTGGATTGGAGTGAGGGCATCCGGGTTGGTATTAGGGTACATGTTTGAACTCACCGAATGCTAGGCTTCATGACGCCGTCTACATCTTCGATGCCGAGATCACGCGCCACCTCGGCCACCACTGCCACTTTCCCCCTGCGCTTCGCCATCGCGCGCTCTCTATCCTCATAAATACGTGCAATCACCCGTCCAGTAAGTCGTGGCGTCTCAATGAATGATGGTGGCGTAGCTAATCCCGTTTTCTTCACCCACTCGCCCGAGTCCAGCATGTCCATCATGCGCTCGGTACGTACCACCCCCGGCCACACACTGATACAGTTTACACCCCGTGGCTCGAGCTCTATATTCATATCCTTGGCAAGGCGGTCCACGGCAGCCTTTCCTGCGCCGTACGCCACGTTGAAGGAATAACTAACCCCACCGAAGGAGGATATATGAGCGATGAGAGGTCCCCCGCTATTCTTCTTCTCTTCTTTCTCTCTGGCTGCCGTTTCCATGAGAAGAGGGGCTGCTTCGACACTTGTAATGTAGTGTGAGCGCAAGCCTACGTCCATGAATGAGTCGTAGAACCAACCGGGTTGTTCCCAGAAATTCCGAAAAAGGAGATCTTTGTCTTCCACTCCGTCGGGGCGCTTCGGTACCGCGAACGCGTTGTTCACTAGTATGTCGAGTCGGTTTTCCTTCTTCCGGATAAGGTCAAGAACTTTTGTGACTTCTTTGTCCTTCGAATGGTCACACTGCACGCCAATGGCCTCGCCGTCGGTTCCCAAACCTTTGCAGAACGTCTCCACCTCCTCGATCGAGCCACCTAAACACATTTCCGTGCTCATGCTACTACTGATGCTCCTAGCAGTGAAGTAGACCGTCGCGCCAGCCTCCACCAGGCCCTCCACCACCCCTCGCCCGATGCCTCGACTCGCGCCAGTGACAAGAGCCACCTTTCCAGACAACCCCGCACCGCTATACAGAGCAGCTACACATACAGTATGACATAAAAGCATCAGAAGACCTCGTAATCGAATATAATCGCACAAAGGGGACATTACGAACGCACCTTCACGATAAAAGTGACAAAGTGAAAAAGTGAAAAAGTACATCAGTGAATCCAGTTCTAACAATTACCAGATTGCCATCAAATTCAAGAGCCAGCGATTTTAGAATGAATTAATGTAGCTATCACCTGTACAAATAGATGTATGCACGACTTAGATTGTCATTATCTACAATGACGCAAATTTTGTGCCTGTTTCTCTTTCTTCCAGGAATTGTTGTGGCATTTAGTAGAACCGTGGAGGGGCGACTGCAAGGTCGACTTTGGAGTCGACCAGTGGGATCTGTAGCAGATTCTGGTTCGGATTGGACAAAATTACCTCGAATTCACGCCTGCGAAGGAATGTACACGCTGGAAACGTCCAATCAGGTGACTTTGGACAGGGACACAAGTCACTACTTGCAGTCAGTGCTACGGAAGAAGGAGGGGGCGCAAGTGAGGGTCTTCAACGCGCGAGACGGAGAGTTTGTATGCACTATGGCGGCAGCAGCCATGCCCAAACGCAATGCACCCGTCACCCTGGAGGTAAACGAACGCATTCGTCTGCCTTTCGACCCCGCACAGGAACAAGGCCCCCCTCCACCTGTATTATACTTCGGGATCATCAAGCGCACTCGCCTCAAGATTCTCCTTGAGAAGGCCTCAGAGCTGGGTGTACGACACCTCGTGCCTATAGTCACCAAGAACGCGCAGTCTGCCTCTGTTGCGCTCGCTCCGCAAGCTGTGCGCCGCCTGCTGGTGGAGAGCGCCGAGCAGTGCGAGCGGCTCGACGTCGCCACCCTACACGCCCCCATGCATCTGAGCGACTTACTGGATGGCTGGGCCACCGGCACAGGTCTTATGGGAGTGACGGAGGCAGAGCGGAGTGCAGGTGTACCGCCGGCCCCGCTGCTGGTGTGTCAGGAACGGGCTCCGGCGGCGCCCCCTCTTCTTCGAGCGGTGATGAGCGGCGCGGAAACAGGTGCGCATAGCCTGCTGACAAAACGAGTACTCATTGGTCCCGAGGGTGGCTTCTCTCACGAAGAGCTCAGGGACCTCAGTCGGCACTCCTTCGTTCAGTTTGTGTCCTTGGGATGCACTGTTCTGCGCGCTGAGACCGCAGGTGTGGTGGCCCTCGCTACTATCATGGCTGCCACAGACGCTGGACTCGAGTGAGAATGTGCAATCTTATGTGGCTGTATTTTTTATTACGTCGAACTACGTTGCTCATGTAAAACGCATTACTTGCTTGAACTTTTGAAAAACACACACACACACACACACACACACACACACACACACACACACACACACACACACACCCACAC
>CAKZNR010000013.1 GCA_937129725.1 uncultured Cellvibrionales bacterium
CCAAACCGCTCGATGTCAGCGGTGCATCACCCTTCGTTATCATGGTGGTGGGAGTTAACGGGGTGGGCAAAACCACCAGTATTGGCAAAATCACCCATGCCATGAAACAGCAAGGCAAGCAGGTCGTTCTGGCTGCGGGGGATACCTTCCGGGCGGCAGCAATCGAGCAACTGCAGGTTTGGGGCGACCGCAACCAGGTTCCGGTGGTGGCACAAAGGCCAGGTAGCGACAGTGCATCAGTGATTTATGACGGGTTGCAGTCTGCCCAGCGCCGCGGTGCCGACCTCTTGATAGCCGATACCGCGGGCAGGCTTCACAACAAGGCTCACCTTATGGAAGAGTTGTCCAAGGTGGTGCGGGTAATGCGCAAGCTGGACGAAACCGCGCCGCACGAAACTCTGCTGGTAGTGGATGCCAGTACCGGCCAGAATGCTCTGAGTCAGGCGCGCGAATTCAGCAAGGCAACACCGCTGGACGGGCTGGTGATTACCAAACTGGACGGCACAGCTCGCGGCGGCGTGGTTTTGGCCCTTGCCGACCAGCTGCAGCTGCCGGTTCGCTATATTGGCTTGGGTGAGGCAATGGAAGACCTGCAGCCCTTTGACGCTGAAGCCTTCATCGAGGCCTTGCTGGAGGAATCCGGGAACCCGTGAAATGATTCGATTTGACAATGTCAGCAAGCGTTATCCTGGCGGATATGAGGCGCTAAAGCGCATCAGCCTGG
Organism: uncultured Cellvibrionales bacterium; assembly: GCA_937129725.1. GTDB lineage: Bacteria > Pseudomonadota > Gammaproteobacteria > Pseudomonadales > GM7GCV1 > JABJGI01. Next base: position 725 of record CAKZNR010000013.1, read on the forward strand.
AATTGCCGCAGGGAGAAATGCTGTTTCTGACCGGTCATTCTGGCGCGGGAAAAACAACCCTGCTGAAATTGGTCATGCTGATGGAGCGAATCACCCAGGGCCAGTTGCTATTCGAAGGCAAGAATCTGGATCGTTTCTCGCAGCACGAAATTCCGTTTCACCGCCGTCGCATCGGGCTTGTTTTCCAGAATCACGAGCTGTTATTCGATCGCTCGGTCTTTGACAACGTGGCCATGCCACTTGCCGTGAGCGGCGCGCACCCGCGCGAGATCGCCCGGCGCGTGCGAGCGGCGCTGGACAAGGTGGGCCTGCTCGACAAGGAACACCTCAACCCTATCGTGTTGTCTGGCGGCGAACAGCAGCGAGTTGGCATTGCAAGGGCCGTCGTTCATAAACCAGACCTGTTGCTGGCCGATGAACCTACGGGCAACCTGGATGCCGAGCTGTCGCGCGAAATCCTCGACCTTTTCTGCGAATTCAACCGGGTGGGCGTCACCATTATGTTGGCCACCCACGACCTGCCGCTTATTGCCAATTACTCAAAGCGCCGGCTGGAGCTTGATCAGGGCAGGGTAGTTTCGGGCGCTTTCCCTCAGCCGGAAGCACTGTGAACCGGCGCACCCGAAGGTCGTCTAGCCCGTTGGGGCGCTGGTTGGAGCAAAACTCGCCAGCGCGATTTGTGCCCTGGCTGCGCAACCACCTGGGCGCAGCCCGCGACAGCCTGCGCCGACTGGCAGCCACTCCCCTGCAAACCGGCATGACGGTGGCCGTTATCGCCATCGCCCTGGGGCTTCCCACCCTGCTGTTGCAGCTGGAGCGCCTCGCTGTCGGGGCGGTAGACAGCGTTGATCGCAGTTCGGATATCAACCTGTTCTTCGAAACCGGTGTTGAGCGAGAGCTGGTGGATAGTTTCTTTCTCGACTGGCGTGACGATCCGCGTATCGGGTCGATACGCCTGATATCCCCCGAGCAGGGCTTGCTGGAGTTCGAACAGTACAGCGGTTTGGGTGCCGTGTTGGACAGTTTTGATCGCAACCCACTGCCCTGGGCTGCCCGCATTGCGCCAGACCCGGGTATGGCCGGGCGCACAGCAGACCTGAACATACTCAGGGCAACCATGGCGCAAGAGCGAGGAGTGGCCGAAGTTCAACTGGATTTGCAGTGGCTCGAACGGCTCGACGCCATCCTGCAGTTCATGGGTCGCTTTTCCGTGGCTGTTGGTTTGTTGCTGGCCCTGGGCGTGGTGTTGATACTGGGCAATACCATTCGGCTGACCATTGAAAATCGTCGCTCGGAAATTCTGGTCATCAAGTTGGTAGGGGGTACCGATCGGTACGTATCCCGGCCGCTGCTCTATACCGGCTTCTGGTACGGCATGCTGGGAGGGCTGCTGGCTGGATTGATCGTAGCCCTTGTGTCGCTGTTGATTGCCGGCCCGGTCGAACGCTTGTTTTATTCC
>CAKZNR010000014.1 GCA_937129725.1 uncultured Cellvibrionales bacterium
GCCTGCATGTGGTCAACGCGCCACTTCTCTGGCTCTTTCTCCTTCTGATCCTTGTCCTTCTCACCTACGTCCTTCTTGGTGCTGGTCTTCGGCGGCGGCTTGGGGGCATTCATCTCCTGCACGGCCGGGTGAGAGTCGGAAAGCAGGTAGGCGGACAGCGGCTGTGCCTGTTTCAGGCGCTGGGTAAAGGCCTCGGTGCCCTCGGCGCGCACCATGCTGTCGGGGTCTTGCCCGGCGGGCAGAAACAGAAAGCGCACCTGGCGGCCGTCCATCATCAGCGGCAGGCTGGCCTCGAACGCCCGCTGGGCCGCGCGCTTGCCGGCCTCGTCGCCGTCGAAACAGAACACTACCTCGCCCAGTTGCCGGAACAGTTTTTCAAGATGGTTTGAGCTGACGCTGGTGCCCAGGGTGGCTACCGCGTTGTGAAATCCGTACTGGGCCAGTGCAATCACGTCCATGTAACCCTCAACCACAACGGCCATGTCGTATTTTTCGCGCCGCTGCAGCATCTCGTACAGGCCATATAGCTCCCGGCTTTTGTGGAAAACCGGCGTTTCCGGCGAGTTCAGGTACTTGGGTTTTTCGTCGTTCAGCACCCGCCCGCCGAAGGCGATGGTGCGTCCGCGGGTATCGCGGATGGGAAACATAATTCGATCGCGGAAGCGGTCGTACCAGGAGTCTTTGTCGGGGTTGTGAATCGCCAGCCCGGCAAGATCCAGCAGTTGCAGGGTTTCGGGTTTGGCATCGGTTTGCTCGATCAGGTTATTCCAGCCTGCCGGTGCCACACCCAACCCATAGTCGCGCGCAATTTCGCCGCTCAGGCCTCGCTGCTTCAGGTAGTCGATAGCGGCCGGGCTGCTGCGAAGCTGTTTGCGATAGTAGCGGTCGGCCAGTTCAAGCTGTTGAAGCACGGCCTTGCGTTGGCCGTCGCGCGGGTCTTGCCGGTCGCCGCCCTCGTAGGGTATTTCCAGCCCCTGGTCGCGCGCCAGAAGTTCGACCGCTTGGGGAAACTCCATGCCGTCGTAATCCATGGCAAAGCCAATCACATTGCCGCCTTTCTGGCAGCCAAAGCAGTAGTAGAACTGCTTCTGCCCGTTCACGCTGAAGCTGGGCGTTTTTTCGTCGTGGAATGGGCAGCAGGCCTGCCAGTTTTTGCCGGCTTTTTTCAGCGGCACGCGCTTTTGAATAAAATCGACAATATCGACGCGGCTAAGCAGCTCGTCGATAAATGACTGGGGAATTCGTCCGCTCAAAGCGGTTTACCCGGCCTGGCTTAAGAAAGTCTGGCTCAAGCCAGTTTGGCCTTAACCTGTTGGCTAACCTGGCCCATGTCGGCGCGGCCCTGAACCTGGGGACGAACCTTGCCAATCACCGCACCCATTTGCTGCATGGAGCTGGCGCCGGTCTCGCTGATGGCTGCGTCGATAATGGCGGCAATTTCGTCTTCGCTCAGCTTGGCCGGCATGAAGGTTTCAATCACGCCAATTTCGAATTCTTCCTGCTCGGCCAGCTCCGGGCGGTCGGCATCGCGGTACTGGGTGGCGCTGTCGCGGCGCTGTTTCACCATTTTGTCGAGTATCTGAAGCACGCGTTCGTCTTCCAGTTCGATGCGCTCGTCCACCTCGATACGCTTGATTTCCGACTGGATCAGGCGAATACAGCCAAGGCGATCCTTGTCGCGGGCACGCATGGCGTCTTTCATGGCGTCGGTAATTTGGGCTTTCAGGCTGTCGGACATGGATCTCTCTCTGGTTGGTTTGCGCGGTATAAAGCGGAAACAAAAACGCCGACCCAAGGGTCGGCGCTATAGATTAATGTGTTCCCGGCTGGATTAGAACAGGCGTTGGAACTTGCGGCCCTCGCGCGACAGTTTTTTCTGGTGGCGCTTAACAGCGGCAGCGGCTTTGCGCTTGCGTTCCCAGGTGGGCTTCTCGTAGAACTCACGCTTGCGCACTTCGGCCAGCACGCCGGCTTTTTCACAGGAGCGCTTGAAACGGCGCAAGGCGACGTCAAACGGCTCGGAATCTTTTACGCGAATTGAAGGCATTAATTACTCTTTTTTCTAGCGGGTTTCAGAGGGCGCGTATTCTAATCAGATGCTTATTCGATTGCAAAAGCTTTTTTGCCAGCTATTTGGGCCGCCCGGCATGGGCCTGTAGTTCACCGATAAGGGGCACTGCCGCCAATGCACCGGCGTGCTAAAATTGCCGACCCTTTTTTTAACCGGAAGCCAGCCAGTGCGTGTTCTGGGCATCGAAACCTCCTGTGACGAGACAGGTGTTGCCATCTATGACAGCCAACAGGGTGTGATAGCTGATGTGCTGTTCAGCCAGGTTGAGCTGCACGCGCAATTTGGTGGCGTGGTGCCCGAACTTGCCTCGCGCGATCATGTGCGACGCCTGCTGCCTCTGGTAGACCAGGTATTGCGCGAGTCCGACCTTAAACCGCAAGATCTGGATGCCATTGCACACACCGCCGGCCCGGGGCTGGTGGGTGCCCTGTTGGTGGGTTCAACCCTGGCGAACGCTCTGGCCTGGAGCTGGGATTTACCCGTGGTTCCGGTGCACCACATGGAGGGCCACTTGCTGGCTCCTTTGCTGGAAGAGGGGTCGGCCGACTTTCCCTTCGTGGCTTTGCTGGTGTCAGGCGGCCACACCCAGCTGGTTGCGGTGCAGGCTGTGGGCCAGTATCAACTGCTGGGTGAATCGCTGGACGATGCCGCCGGTGAGGCTTTCGACAAAACCGCCAAAATGCTTGGCCTGGGTTACCCGGGTGGCCCTGCCGTGGCCAAGGCTGCACTTCAGGGCGATTGCGCCAGGCACCGCTTCCCGCGGCCAATGACCGACAGGCCGGGGCTTGATTTCAGCTTCAGCGGGCTGAAAACCCATACCCTGGTGTTGGCCAATTCCCTTCGCAATGCCGATGGCGAGATCAGCGAAGCCGATATTGCCGATGTCTGTGCTGGCTTCGAGGAAGCCGTAGCCGACACCCTCACCATTAAATGCCGCCGCGCACTCGAGCAAACCGGCATGCAGCGTTTGGTGCTGGCAGGCGGCGTGGCGGCCAACCAGCGGCTGCGCGAGAAGTTGGCTGCGCAGAGCAGCAAGCGGGGTTGGCAGCTGTTTTACCCTCGGCTGAAATTCTGTACCGACAACGGTGCCATGATTGCTTACGCCGGTGCCTGCAGGCTGGCAGAAGCTCGCCGCGACTACCGGGTTGAAGTGTTCCCGCGCAAGCCGATGGATGAATTGCGGCCACCGGGTGAAGCTTCGGAGGCTAGGGCATGAGCAGCGACCAGATACTGATCACTGGGCTTAAGTTGGACAGCCGCATTGGCGTGGATGACTGGGAGCGACAGGTTGACCAGCAGTTGGTGCTGAATTTGCGCCTGCAACCCGCCGGCGGTTTTGCCAAAGCCGCACAATCTGACGACATCGGGCAGGCACTGAACTACGCCGCGGTAAGCGACTGCCTGGTGAAGCGTGCAGCCCAATGCGAGTACCAGTTAATCGAAGCACTGGCAGAAGACCTGGTGGCTCAGCTATTCGAACAGTTTCCAATGGTTGAAAAGGTGGGCCTGGAACTGCGCAAACCCGCTGTGGTGGACGCCGCAGAGTGGGTTGGCTTGAGTCTGGAGCGCAGCCGCTAATGCAGGCCTATATTGGAATTGGCAGCAACCAGAACGCCGAAGTGAACATTGCTCGCGCCACCGAGCTGATGCGGCAGGTATTCGGCCCGCTGCAGGTATCGCCGCTGTACATGACTCCGTCGGTTGGTTTTGCCGGCCCCGACTTTCTCAATGGGGCGATCGGCCTGGAAACCCGCATGAGCATGGCTCAGGTACGCGAGCAGTGCCAACAGATAGAGCGAAGGGTAGGGCGACGCCGCGAATTGGAACAGGGCTGTGGCTCGCGCTGTATCGATCTGGACATGCTTCTGTTCCGTCAGGGCGGCAAAGACCTTCAACCGCCCCACCCTGACGTGTTCAAGCAGGCCTACAGCGCGTTACCTCTGTCGCAGCTGCTGCCCGACTGGACCCACAGCTTGCTGGGGCCGCGTAATTACGGCGGGTATGTGCGTGATATGGGTTGGGTCGACAGCCTGTCGCCATGGTGGCCCCAAAGCCGAGATTCGGCCAGCCGCGAACAGGCGGGCCTGTTGGTTTGAAAGCTAGGCCAGGGCAAGTTTCTGGGTAGCGGCACTGCGCACGGGGTTGCCGGCAAACATCAGTACCAAATTTTCCATTTCCAGCCAGGCATCGCCCTGCCCCTGACCCTTTGCCAGCATGTCGATTTGGCGGCAGATGCGCAGCAGCATCGCCAGGCGCGGCGGATTTAGTCGCCGTACAGCGCCGCGGAAAAGCTTCACGCGGTTTCGCCATACACCGGCATTTTGCAGCGCGGTTTCCATTGATTGACCCTGGTTCAGCCCTTCCTGAACCATCACCAGAGTGCGCAGTTCGCGCGCAAAAATCCACAGAATAGCCAGCACCTCGTCGCCTTCTTCGCGCAACCCGCGCAGCGATCGCAGGGCAGTGTCGACCTCGCCGGCCAATACCCGGTCGATCAGTTCGAACAGGTCGTAGCGCGAGCTGTCGGCAACCGCTACCGACATGGCCTGGGCGTCCACCTGATGGTCGTCCAGCTGCAGCAGCAGTTTTTCAATTTCCTGTTTGGCGGCCAGCAGGTTGCCTTCAACCCGCTCGGCCAACACCTCTACCGCTTGTCGATTGGCCTGAATACCGGCCTGGCGCAGCCGGTCGGAAAGCCAGTAGGGCAGCTGGCTGGGTTTCACCGGCCATACCTGCACAATGGCACCGGCGTTGCCAACGGCTTTGGCCCATTTGGTATTCAGGGTTTTTTTGTCCAGCTTGCCGCAACTGACCAGCACCAGGGTGTCTTCGGGCAGGTCTTCACACAGCTCGGCAAGCGCTTTGCTGCCCTCTTGCCCCAGCTTGTCGCCGGCGCGAATGTCGAACATGCGGCGCTCGGAAAACAGGGACATGGAGCGGGCCTCCACCAGAATTTCGTCCCAGTCCGACTGGTCCATGTGGAACACCTGGCGCTCGAGATAGCCCTGGTCGCGGGCGCACATACGGATGGCATCGGCGCACTCAATCATCACAAGCGGCTCGTCGCCGCTTAGCAGGTACACCGGCAGCAGGTTGCCGGCCAGGTGATCGTTCAGTTTCTCAGGAGTCAGCAGCATTCTTGAAGCGCTCCAGGTGCCCAAGTATCTGGCTCATGATATCCAGGTTCATCTCGGCATCCAGCAGGTTTTTCTCGCGTTCGGTTGAGGCCGGGTTGGCTTCGTCTGTCTCAAGGTCGCGCCAGATGCGCGATTCGCCGGCAGCGCTGCGGTTGGTCTGGCGGTCGACCAGCTCGTAACGCAGGTCGCGCTGGATGCGAACCACGCCTTCATGCAGGCGCGCGGTCAGGGTTTCGACCTGCTCGGTACGGCGATCGGCAAGCAGGCGCACCAGATACTGCGACGAGCTATTGCCCTCGAAGCTGCGCAGCAACAACTGTTCCAGGTCGTTATTCAGGTTGCCTTCAATGGCAATGTCGGTTTGTGCCAGCAGAGCCGGGTCCTGACTGCCGCGCAGCTGCCAGCCGCTGCAAGCGCTTAGCATTGCCAGCAACAGCACACAGGCCAGACGCATGCTTAACCCACCACCAGATTGAGCAACTTGCCCGGTACCAATATGGCCTTGCGCAGGGTTTTGCTTTCCAGGTGTCGCGCTACGCCCTCTTCGGCGCCGGCAATTTCCACTGCCTGCTCCTGGCTGACGTCTGCCGGAACCTTGATTTTGCCGCGCAGCTTGCCGTTTACCTGCACCACCAGTTCAATTTCATCCTGCTGCAGCGCACTCTCGTCCACCTGCGGCCAGCCGGCATCGAGAATATCCTCGCCGTAGCCAAGCTGGCGCCAAAGCTGATGCGCCATGTGCGGAGCAACCGGCGCCAGCAGTCGCAACAGAATTGACAGGGTTTCCGCCACCAGTGGTAGCTCCTGGTTGCCCTTCTGCTTGGCCGAGGTCAGCAGGTTAAGCAGGCTCATGCAGGCCGACACCACGGTGTTGAACTGATTGCGCTGGTAGTCGAACAGCGCCTTCTTCAGGCTGTTGTGAACCTCGCGGCGAAGTTCCAGCGCGCTATCGCTCAAGGCCTGGCCGGAGGGGTTGCGAATTTCTTCGGTTAGCCCCGCTTCGGCTTGCTGTTGGGCATAGTTCCACAGGCGTTTAAGAAAACGCGCTGCGCCCTGCAGGCCCTCGTCGGTCCATTCCAGGGTTTGCTCCGGCGGTGAGGCAAACATGGTGAATAGCCGCACTGCATCGGCACCGTGCCGGTCGATGGCGCGCTGCGGGTCGATGCCGTTATTTTTTGATTTGGACATCTTGGTGATGCCGTTTTCGATCACCTCGCGGCCCTTGGCCTTTTCGGCTGCTACATCTTCGGGGTTTACCCAAACCCTGTGGCCCGCCTCGTCCAGGTAGTAGTAGCTGTTGGCCAGCACCATGCCCTGGCACAGCAGTTGTTTGAAGGGCTCGTCACACTCAATCAGGCCTTCGTCGCGCATCAGCTTGTTGAAAAAACGCGCGTACAGCAGGTGCAGAATGGCGTGTTCGATGCCGCCTACATACTGGTCGACGGGCAGCCAGTAGTTGGAACGCTGAGGGTCGAGCATGCCCTGGTCGAAATCGGGGCAGGTGTAACGGGCGTAGTACCAGCTGGATTCCATGAAGGTATCGAAGGTGTCGGTTTCATGTTCGACCGCCTCGCCGTTCAATTCGGCTTTGCGCCACTGGGGGTCGGCCTTGATAGGCGACTGAACGCCATCCATGGTGACATCCTCGGGCAGCACCACCGGCAAGCGGTCGGCAGGTACGGGTATTTCTTCGTCGCCCCTGAACAGAATGGGTATGGGCGCGCCCCAGTAGCGCTGGCGCGATACACCCCAGTCGCGCAGACGGAAGTTGGTTTTAACCTCGCCCTTGCCCTCGGCGTGCAGCTTATTTGCAATGGCATCGAAAGCAGCCTGAAAATCCAGGCCATCGAATTCGCCCGAGTTCACCAGCTTGCCCTTGGCAACGAAAGCTTCTTTTTGCAGGTCGATTTGCTCATCGCCGGCTGGCGCAATGACTTGCTTGATGGGCAGGCCAAACCTGTTGGCAAACTCCCAGTCGCGCTGGTCGTGGGCCGGTACCGCCATAACGGCGCCCGAGCCGTAGTCCATCAAAACATAGTTGGCTACCCAGACCGGCACCAGGTCGCCAGTTAGCGGGTGGCGGCAGCTCAGGCCTGTGTCCATGCCTTTCTTTTCCATGGTGGCCAGGGCGGCTTCACTGGTTTCCTGCTCGCTGCAGTCTTCAATAAATTGGGCCAGGCCGGGGTTGCCCTCGGCCAGCGATTTGGCAATGGGGTGCTCGGCAGCGATGCTTACCCAGGTGACGCCCAGCAGGGTATCGGGCCGGGTGGTATAGACCGACAGGCTATCGAGCCCTGCCACCGGCTGTGCCAGATCGAACTGAATTTCCTGGCCGCGGCTT
>CAKZNR010000015.1 GCA_937129725.1 uncultured Cellvibrionales bacterium
GTTCAATATCCCGAGCTTGATTAATCAGCTCCGGGAACCGGAATCCAGTTGTCCCTGTATTGAAACAGGAAGGCCTGTGACGAGTCGACCGTCAGGTCAGCTTCGCGTGGTACCCAGGAATCATCGTGCAAATCCATGTCGGCGTCGTATTCGAAACGACACCCGAACGGGCTGTGAAAGTTTGTCAGCTGTAGGCCTTCTGCTGCCAGGCGGTCGAGGTTTGGTGTTTCGATTTCACCACCAAAAGAGCCGAGGTCGGTATAACCCAAGTCGTCTGCAACAATGAGCAGAATATTGGGACGATTATCGGTGGACGCTTCCGATTGCGCAGGAGCTGTTTCCACAACGACAGGTTCTTCTCCCTCAGAGCAGGCGCAGAGCACTAGTGCACACAGCGAAGCGGCTAGATAAATTCTGGAAGCCAATATTTTCCCCTCTCAATAGACAGTTGAGTTCAACCTACAATAATGACCTTTGAAAAACCTGCAGACCAATTGATTATTGTGGGGCGTTATTATTATCAGAGCTTATACATAGCACTAAAAACCATTTGATTCAGAACTCATGTTGAGGCGCAGGTCGGCTAACTGGCTCAAACTGTTGAAATGTATGTCTACGATGTCTTTTATTTGGGTCGCATACCCGCCACCCATGCAAAGCGCTGCGGGCAAGTGAAGCGACCGGCAAAACTGCACCACCAATTGGTCGCGCTGCCGCAAGCCTTCCTTGCTTAGCGAAAGCCGGCCCAGGCGGTCTTCTTCAAAGGCATCGGCGCCGGCCAGGTAAAATACAAAATCTGGTTCAATTTCTTTTGGAATCTGCTGCAGCGCACCTTCCAGCGCGGCCAGATAACGCTCGTCTTCGCAGCCGTCGGGCAGGGCAATATCCAGGTCGCTTTGCATTTTTCGTACCGGAAAATTTTTGTCGCCGTGAATCGAGAGGGTAAAAATACCGGGGTGTTGTGCACATATCTGCGCAGTGCCATTGCCCTGGTGTACATCCGTGTCGATGATCAAAACCTGGCTGGCCAGTTCCAGTTCAAGCAGCTCGAAAGCGGCTACCGCGCAGTCGTTGAATACGCAGAACCCTTCCGCGGCATCGCTGTGTGCGTGATGAGTGCCGCCGGCCAGATTGGCGGCCGCGCCCTCGCGCAATGCGGCATGGGTTGCGGCAATGGTGGCGCCGGTGGAGCGGCGCGAACGTTCCACCAATTGCGGTGACCAGGGGAATCCCAGCCTGCGAATTTCCTGCCGGTCCAGTTGACCACCGGTTACCCGCCGAAGGTAATCCGGGGTGTGGCAACGCAATAACTGCTGGTCGGTTGCGGCCGGTGCTTCGTGTAGCTCGAACTGAGCATCGCTCGCAACCCGCTCGCGCAACAGGCGGTATTTTGCCATCGGAAAGCGGTGCCCGTCCGGCAGGGGCAGCACAAAGTGGTCGGCGTAGTAGCAGGCAAGTGGCATGGCCGAATAGTGGGATAAAGTGGGTTAGATGACAATTTTGCTTAAAGATCAGAACGCGACGACTTGGAACCCCGGGAATTTGTCAGCCGACCCCCCTTTTTATTCATACAAGCTGGTCAAATCCGTTTCATTGCGCATCCAGTCAACAAAGGGCTGGCGGTAGCTAACGCCAGTGTCGTAACCCTCGGGGTCGGCCTGGGCCAACAGGCCAAAGTTGTCGCCGCCGCTGTACATAAAGGAATTTACCAGTACCCGGTAGGTTGCCGTTGCTTCCAGCGGCTCGCCTGTATGTTGCATGATCCATTGGTTTCCATCGCGCTGCATGCCAGCCACAACCGGGCGCCCGCCCTGTTCGATGGCGCTTTGCAAATCGGCGCCGCTAAGCTGCAGGGCGATAATACTGTTGTCGAAGGGCATCAGGTTGACCAGGTGGCTTAATCGAATTTCTCCGGCCGGCAGCGGCGCGCGCAAACCTCCCAGGTTGGTGATGGCAACATGGGCTTCGGGGTTGGCCCATAACCAGGATTGCACTACCGCACTGGGCAGGGCTGTGCCCTGATGCGAGATGGGCTGTTCGCTCACGGCAATCACCTCGCCCAGAATGTCTTCAAACTGGCTTTGCCAGCGGTCAATAATGGCTGCTATGCCCGTGTCGGGTGGCAAGGCCGCACCCTGGTGCTGGTGGGTCTCTGCATTGCTGTCGACCAGGCTGGCCTGCTGCAGGTCGTATTGAAAACTCGCCGTGGCGTACGAGCTGAAATGGTAGCCGCCGCCCACCACCAGGCTTTCGCCCACTTGCTTGGCGGCAAGTTCATTGCAGTGTCCGGCGCCAAATAGGGCAATGTCCAGATCGGCAACGGCTGCAGCCAAGGGCTCGATTTCGCGCAGGCATACATGGCCTATGACAAACACAAGGTCGGGGTCTTGCTGCAGCAGCAGCGCATAGGCCTCTCGCACGGCCGGTTCGTATTGAGTAAAGCTTAATTCCTGCACGTAGGCCGGGTTGGTTGTATAGGGTGTGCTGGTGGTGGTTAGGCCGATAATGCCTACCCGTAGCTGGTTTACCTGAATCAGGTTGAAGGGAAGTATGCCCAGATCGACTGGCACCTGATTCGATACTTTCCAGCGGGTGTTTGCGCTGAGGTAGTCATAGCCGGCTTCGGCGCTACGCAGTTGGAAGGTATCCAGGCCGAAGTCGAATTCGTGGTTGCCCACGGCACTGGCGTCATATCCCATGGCGGTCATTACCTGGGTCATGCTTTCGCCGCCCGTCCAGGATGAGATAGCGGGCCCTGTCCAGTTGTCGCCGCCACTAAGCAGCAGGAAAGCCCCGTCGGGCTGGTAGTCCAGATTTTCGCGCCACAGCTGCAGAAGGGTGGCGGCGTTTTCGCCCTCGCGCATGCCTTCCATATAGCCGTGCTCGTCGTTGGTGTAAATCACCGTCAGCGAGCGAATATCGCTTTGTGGCTGGCAACCCAACAAAGCAAACAGAAGCAGTAGTGAGCCAAAGCGCCGCAGGCTGGGCAGGACGGACATGGTTTTCTCCAGGAACCGGTTTGGAAAAATTAGAGCATGGACTTGTGTCGAAGCGGTTAAAGGGCTCGACCGATTTCTGGCTAACTGCCAGGTTCAATTTGTAATTTTATCTCCGCGATATCACCTTTTAACCTGCCTGCGCTCACGGGCTCAGGCCAAATGCCAGTGTTCATAAAGTGCAAGAAGACATTTTTCTTTAATCAAACAGCCAGAAACCCGACTTTTTTCCGCAAAAAAAGCGCCTCGAAAAATTCCCGAAACTGCAATTGTGCGGTCGCCCAAATGTCATCTTTGATCCGGAGAATCGGGGATCGACGCATACCCCCGTCGCCACAATTATTCCATCGGAGAGACACATGAAGAATTTTTTGCTGACAGCCTGCTCGGTCGCTGTGCTTGCGGCTGTTCTGAGTCAGGATGCCCTGGCACAGGGAACCACTTCGGCTATTCGCGGCAAGGTGCTTGGTGCCAACGGACAACCTGTAGATAACGCGAGTGTGGTTATACGCGACACCCGCACAGGTGCGGTTCGTACCCTTGAATCCAATGATTCCGGCGCCTTTCTTGCCTCCAACCTGTCGGTTGGCGGGCCCTACGAAGTGACTGTGAATGGCACCAAAAAAGTGATGGTTGACTCCATTTCACTGGGTGATATTTACAGTCTGAATATCGAGCTTGGCAGTCAACCACAAATTGAAGAGGTTGTTGTCGTTGGCGAAGCGCTTCAAATGATGGATGTGGCAGCAGGGCCCGCAGCGACCTTCTCGTCCTTTGAAATGCAAACCGCCGTTGCACTTGAGCGCGATATCAAGGACGTGTACTCGATAGACCCCCGTTTGAACATCGACGATCCGGAAGACGGTGCTCAGCTGAACTGTGTGGGCAAGCATCCAAGGTTTAACAGCACAACGCTGGACGGCGTAAGCGTGAATGACCGTTTTGGCTTGAACAACAACGGCTATGCCACCGCAACGGGTCAGTCGTTCCCCTTTGACTCCATCAGCCAGGTGGCGGTAGAACTGGCACCCTTTGACGTGAGCTACGGCGGGTTCTCTGCCTGCAACATCAATGCGGTAACCCGCTCTGGAAGCAATCAGTGGGAGGGAAACCTTTGGTACGAGTGGACCAGCAACGATCTGCGCGGCGACTCGCTGGACACGGGTTCTGGCACCATCAATATCACTGGCGAAGCCTATGATGAGCGTCAGAAAGGATTTAGTTTGGGAGGCCCAATTCTTAGCGACCGGCTGTTCTTCTACACCGCCTATGAAGAAACCGAATCACCGGAATTCATTGCCATGGGTTATGCAGGTTCAGGTAATGGCGAGCAGCGTGACTGGCTGCCCGAGGCCGACTACCAACGCGTGATTGATATTGCGAATAATGTCTACGGCTATGATCCCGGCGGTCAACCGGGCAACGGCGCAGCAACCCAGGAAAAACTGCTGTTCAAGCTGGATTGGGAAATCAATGAGATGCATTCTGCTTCCTTCGTTTACAACAGCTACGAAGGTGTTGAGGATCGCGGTTCTGATGATGACAGCGACGAGTTTGAATTTGCCAACCACTATTACCAAAAGGGTGCCGACCTGGACAGCTACACCCTGATGCTTCGATCACAGTGGAGTGACTCTTTCTCCACCGAGCTTTTCTACAACGAAAGCGAAATGCTGGACCTTCAGCAAACTGTTGGCCCAACCGATTTCGCCGATATCCAGATTGACTACGATTCGCCGATTGATGGCTCGAGCAATACCATCTACCTGGGTGCTGACGATTCCCGTCAGGCCAACCAACTTGGCTACAGTTCCGAGCTGTTCAAGTTAAACGGCCAGTTTCTCGCGGGTGACCATGTGATCAGCGGTGGTTACGAGCAGGAAAAGCTCTCTGTTTTCAACCAGTTTGTGCAGCATGCGCGCGGGGGTGAAATCGACTTTGATAGCATTGACGATTTCGAGAATGGCACTTTCCGCACTTACTACTATGGTTCGGGCGGTGGCTCGAACGACCCCAATGATGCAACCGCTGGCTTCGCCAATACGCTGCACACCCTTTACCTGCAGGATGAATACGTTTTTTACGACCTGGACTTAACCCTGACCGGCGGACTGCGTTACGAGTGGTTTGCGATGGATGATACCCCGGTGCGCAACGTCAACTTCGAGGCGCTGTACGGTGGCCTGAGAAACGACTCCAACATTGATGGGCTTGACTTGCTGATGCCCCGTCTGGGTTTTGTCTGGGAGGCAGAAGATAACCTGACGGTACGCGGTGGTCTTGGGCTTTATTCCGGTGGCAATCCCAATGTGTGGTTTACCAATGCATGGAGTAATGACGGTGTGTCTTCTGTGCAACCCCGCCTGAATGGCGATGGCACAGACACCATTTTGCAGGGGTTGCCGGGCAGTATCGACCTGATTGGTAACGCAAACCCCGGTCGCGACGTGCCCCAGGCACTTTTTGATGAAGTGGCCGCCGTGAATCCCGACCTGGGTGATGGCTCCACACGCCGCATCATTTTTATCGATCCTGACTACAAGCAGCCAAACGAACTGAAAATGGCGTTGGGGGCAACCTACGATTTCAGCAACGGCTGGTCTGTAGACACCGACCTTCTCTGGTCAGAGCTGCGTGATGGTGCGATCTACTACGATATTTCACAGGAGCAGGTTGGCTCTACCATTCTTGGCCAGCCAATTTATGACTATGTCGATGGAGAAGACAATCTGGTTTTGAGCAATACGCCGCACAATTCGCAGTCGCTGTCTTTCTCGGTTGTAGGTCGAAAAACCTATGATTTCGGGCTGGACCTGGTGTTGGGGTATGCCTACACCGATGCCGAAGACGTGAATGCCATGCAGTCGTTTACAGCGCAATCGAACTTCGACAATGTGTCACTGCTTGATATTAACGACCCGCAACCGGCAACCTCCAACTACAACACTCCTCATCGGTTTACCCTGCGTGCCTCATACGGCCATGAGTTTTTTGATGGCTACGAAACACGGTTCACAACTTACATTGTGCGCAAAGATGGGCAGCCGCAGAGCTACGTGATGGATGGGCAGAACCTTGAAGGCGATGGATTCTTTGGGCGTCATCTACTCTATGTGCCGGCCGATGCCTCTGATCCGAATGTCGATTTGAGCGGTATGACCGCTGCGCAACAGAACGAGTTTTTTGGATGGGCCGATGCCCGCGACCTTGATCGCGGAGCTTTTGTAAGCCGCAATGAATCCTACTCACCCTGGACAACCCGAATGGATGTGCGTGTGGACCAGGAATTGCCGGGCTTTTTTGGCGACAGTAAGGGGCGTGTTTACTTCAAGGTCTACAACTTCCTGAACCTGGTTAACGATAGTTGGGGGCTGCAGTACGATGCAGACTTTTTCGCCAATGAAGTAATCAACGCTGATATAGATGCCCAGGGCCGCTATGTGTACAGCAATTTCCGCGATGGTGATATCACCGGGTTGCGCCAGAGCGCTTCCTTGTGGGAAGCCCGTTTGGGTATTGAATTCGAGTTTTAACGGTTCCACCTGCAAGCACACCTCCCTTGTGATGCTTTTTTGCCGGCCCTTCGGGGCCGGTTTTTTTATTTTGGACAAGGGTTGCGGGTGACAATTTTCCTTCATGATCAGGACACGACTGCCTGGAACCCTTGAAAATTATGGTTTAACCCATCTATTTGCCAACTTGATAAACAGGAGAAAGCATGGCGACTTATCTGATTCTGGGCGCGAACCGTGGCATTGGGTTACAGCTGGCCAAACAACTTGGCGAGCGCGGCGAGCAGGTGATTGCCGTGTGTCGCCACGGTTCGGATGAACTGTCGGCATTGCCGGCGCGCGTGATTGATGGCGTTGAATTGACCGACAGTGACAGCCTGTTGAACCTTCAACAGCAACTGGCTGACTTACAAATTGATGTGCTGGTGCACGTGGCCGGCATATTGCGCGGTGACGACCTGGACAGCCTCAGCCTGGAGCAGATGCGGCAGCATTTCGAGGTAAATACGCTGGCGCCCCTGGCCAGCCTGAAGGCGCTACGCGGTAACCTGGCCGCGGGTAGCAAGGTGTTTATTCTGTCCAGCCGGGTGGGGTCTATTGCCGACAATAGCTCGGGCGGAAACTATGCCTACCGGGTGTCGAAAACGGCGGTGAATATGGTGGGTGTAAACCTGGCCCACGACCTTAAACCCTATGGCATCAGCGTGCACCTGCTGCACCCCGGCTATGTGCAAACCGACATGACTGGCCACCGCGGCAACCTGGCTGCCGATGAGTCGGCAGCGGGGCTGATTGAACAGATGGATCGGCTGGGCCTGGAAGATGCCGGAACCTTTTGGCACGCCAGCGGCGAACAACTGGAGTGGTAAATAAAACTGGGGTCAGGTGATATTTTCTGCGGGGCAAAAATGTCACCTGCCCTAGTTTTTCTAGTAGCGAAAGGTGTAGCGAATCTTGAAGGCGAGGTCTGTTTGCTGGTCGGTAAAGCGCAGGTCTTCGTCCTGGTCGATCATGTTGTGGTTGGCCACCACCCAGATGTCGTTGCCCGGCGCCATTTCCCAGCGCAGCCGCACATTGATGCCCATCTGGTCTGACAGGTTGTCCCACTGCACCAGGCTAACCAGTGAAAGTGCTGGTGAGAATACGATCTCGTTGTCAAAACTGGTTACTCGGGTTGTCGCCGTTACGCCCGGGAAGTCATAGTGGCTCAGGCTGTAACTGGCGCCGAAAAACAGCCGCGGAGAAGGGTGCCAGTCAAAGCTTGTCGAAATGCCCTCGCGATCGCCCTGGTAATAACCTCCGCCATCAATAGCCACGCTGGCTGAAAAGGATCGCGACTGGGTACTGCGCGCATGAATACGCCAGCGGGTATAGCTGTATTCGCCAGCCGGTGTATCGATACCAATTCGACGCAAGGGTCGTTCGCCGGGCAGCAACCCCTGTTTTTCCTCTTGAACCCGTAATTGAATATTGTCCCCCGCGCTGGATGAAAGCGAGGTGGTCAGCTGCAAGCTTTCTTCCTGCAAATCGCCGGTATCCAGGAAATCCCAGCGGTCGAATGCGAGCGATGTGGTTACCCGTTGTGGGAAGGATCGATCGCGAAACACCTGGTTCAGGCCCGCGGACGCGCTGTAGTTGCGTACCCCTACACGGTTGGCAAACCCCAGGCGCGGGTCGAAGTTCTCCTGCAGCTCGGATACATTTGCCTCGGCCTGCCAGGAATCTCTTGAAGGCAGATTGATACCCAGTTTCCAGGCCAGGTCGTCGCCATCCAGCCCCGGGTTGCTGCTTTTCTGGATCCAACTGACAGCCTGAAGCGAGCGATTATTGGGTAGTTGGTCGTTGCGGTACTGAAAATCAATGCCCAGGGTAGAGCTGCGGTCATTGGACAGGGGGTCGCCGTAAGTAAAGATGGCACCCAGGTTGGACTCGTCAAAAACCGTACGGGCCAGGCGCACAACGGCCAAGTCGGTTGCATCCACGGCGCCATTTTGTTCCTGCCGTATCACCAGCGCGCCTATGTCGTAGTCACCCTGCCGGCCACTCAGCTTGATGCCGCCCGTCAGGTCGACCGGCTCGCGCGCGGCGTTCAAGCCAATGCGTCGCGAAAAGAAAGGCATGCCGTTCGTGCCCCTGCTGCCGCTTCCGCGACCGGGGCCGCTAGCACCGTCATCGCCAAAAGAAAATATGTCGAAATCAGTTAAGAAGAAGCTGCGTTTTTCAGGGAAAAACAGGCTGAAGCGCGACAAATCCAACTGCCTGCCATCCACTTCTGTGGCCGAAAAATCGGTATTGATGGTGGCGGTTAAATTCATTGAGGGCGTGAGCTTGTAGGTAACGTCCAGTGAGGGATTCAGAGCGCTGTCGCTGGTGTTGACCTGGTGATCTTGCGACCGGGTAGCGCTGAAGGAGGGCACAACATCCAAACCTACGCCCTGGGACAGGTTGCGCATGCCGGAAAGCTCACCCGCGGCGGTTGGGTTGGTTTCACCGCTTTCGCTTTTCCAGGCGATGGTTTCGTTGTTGCGCGCCAGGTAGCGCCAGGCGTTCAGGCCCCACACACTGTTGTTGGGGTCGAAGGTGAGAGTCTTGAACGGAATGGCCATCTCCATCGACCAGCCGTCGTCCAGTTTGCGCGCACTGGTTTGCCATACACCCTGCCAGTCATCGGAAAGGTTGGTGCCATTGGTATAGATGCCGTCGGCGCGCACGCCGTTGGCGTTCACCTGAAACAGGTAACCGCTGCGCTTGTTGTTGAAGGCATCAAGCAAAATGGCCATGTGGTCGTCGCTGGAAATGCTGCCGCCCTGTCGCAGGGTGTCGGCAGAGATGCGTTGCGGTTGGCTTTCCCAGGCACGGCCTGCGATGTACAGGTTGTCCTCGTCGAACATGAAGCGAAACTCGGTGCGCTCGCTTGGTTGGGAGTATTCAACCGGTTCCACCTGGTGCAGGTCGCCCAGAATGGCGGCATCGCTCCACTCGTCGCTATCAATCAGGCCGTCAAGGTTGGGTGGTTGGTTTGTTTGCCCCACAGGCAGGGAATCCTGCTGAGCCGCAACCGGAGTAACGACCAGACACAGCATTGCAATTGGAAAAATAATTTTCACGCCCCGTCCTCTTCTCTTTACTGAGATTTGTAGTGTTTTTCCATCGGCCAGCAAGCCACCTGGGCGGCCGTTGCGTCAACTGGCTTTACGAAAGTTAGTGTCGCCAACATTGTATGGCTAGAGTAGCCCCAACACTATTTGGCGAGAGTATGACGCATAAAAAAAGGCCAGGGCGATTGCCCTGGCCTTGATTCCGCTATGCGAGAAAGTGCCAGAATGGAATCAGGCTGCTTTAACTGCTTCGCTACCGGCAATATCGAACTTCGCCACGGTGCAACCCACCGCGAAGATGTTCAGGTTGGCGGTATAAAAGTGCAGATGACCCAGCCCGCCAGCTGCCGCAGCTGCGGCGATAAAGGTGCGAATCTCGAAGCCGCCCTGGCCGCCGTCGCGGTAGGTTTCTTCATCCGTGTAGGACAGCATGGCTTCCTTGTCCTGGCTGAGCATGCGCTTAAGAAACTCGCGGTCCCACTCTTCATTGATCTTGCCGCTGTCGGGTGTGGCCGGCCAGTGCGAGATACCGCCGGTGCCGATAATGGCGACTTTTTCTGGCACGGAATCGCATGCGCGGCGCAGCGCTTCGCCGAATGCCCAGGCGCGGTGCAGGGGTGTCAGGGGTGGCCCCTGGCAGTTGATGTTTACCGGGATGATGGGCGTTTTATATTCCGGCGTCAGGAAATGCAGCGGCACACTGATGCCGTGGTCGAAGCGCCACTCTTGCGCATAAGCCGTGTCGACGGTTTGCTGAACTTCTTTGATCAGGCGCAGCGACAAATCCGGTGCGCCAGGAATGTCGCGGCGCGGAATTTTCAGCCACTCGGGGTCTTCAATAGGCCCTTCGTATTGCTCGCCCATGCCAATGCAGTAGGCCGGCATGTTGTTCATGAAGAAGTTGGCGAAGTGCTCGGCGGCAATAATCATTACCGCGTCGGCACCGCTGTTTTCAATTTCCTGACGCATGGTGTCAAGGTTGGCGTAAAACTCGTCGCGCAATGCGGTGTCTTGTACCAGGTCGGCCCGACCGGTAATTCCGGGCGCATGGCTGCATACGCCTGCGTAACATAGGCTCATTATTCTTTCCCCTCTACAGTATAGCTGTCGCCGCCGCCGGTCATGGCATACAGGCCGGCACGCACCGGGCCGTGTTCGGTAATGCCATTGCGCATGGCATCCAGGTAGTCAAACCAGGGCATGCCAACCAGAGCCGCGTAATGCATCAGGATTTGTCCGTTCACGCCCAGAACATAAAGCAGGCCGATGTCGGGCTTGGTCAGCGCGTGGCGCTCTTCGTCGGTCAGGTCGTACTGATCCAGCAGACCTTCAAAATTCTCGTGGTATTGCTTCTGTACGCCAGGATCGCGGTTCAACTCGTACAGTACCTTTTGCAAATTGTACAAACTCATGGGGCCGAAGCTCCTTTGTCTTGATCGTTCAGGTGATTCAGTTTGTCGATGGTTTCATCCAGCAAAGCGTATAGCTGCTCGAGCTTTTCTTTGCCCAGAATGTTTTCAATGTGGTCGTAGCGCGCTTCGTTCCAGGGAGCCAGGGTGTCGAATAGTTTTTCGCCCGCTGAGGTTAGCGAAATCAAAGAACGTCGTTGATCTTTCGAATCGGTGCGGCGGGCAATCAGTCCACGTTCAAGCATGTTTTTCAAAATGCGAGACAAACTGGGCATCATCAGGCAGCAGCGATTGGAAAGCTCGGTGGCATCCAGTTCGCCGTATTCAATCAGGGCTCGCAGTACACGCCATTGCTGAGAACTCAGCCCATGCTCTCGAAGGACAGGCGTGAATTTCGCCATCACGGCTTCTCGAGCGATCAGCAGCGACATGGGCAGCGACCGCTCGAAGTTGCGCATACTGGCTTGCTCAGACTTGCTCATCTTCAATCGGGTTAACCAGTTCGCCTACACCATCCACGGCAATGCGGCAGGTGTCGCCGGGTACCAGCCACTTGGGCGGGTCGAAGCGCGCACCAGCACCGTTGGGCGTGCCAGTGGCAATCATGTCGCCCGGTTTGAAGTTGAAGAAGGTGCTCAGGTACGAGATTTGGTAAGCAATGGGGAACATCATGCTGGCCGTGGTATCGGCCTGGCGCTCTTCATCGTTTACCCAGGTGCGTACCCACATGTCTTGCAGAAATTCGGGCGAAAACTCGTCTGCCGATACCATCCAGGGGCCGATAGAACCTGAGTGTACAAAGTTTTTACCCTGGGTTACGTTGAACTTGGCGTGACGCAACCAGTCGCGGATTGAGCCCTCATTCATAATAGTGAGGCCGGCTATGTGATCGAAGGCATCCTCCTGCTTGATGCGGCGGCCTTCTTTGCCGATAACCACAACTATTTCGCCTTCGTAGTCGAGTTGATCCGACTCCGGTGGGCGCAGCATGGGCTGCATGTGGCCGGTGAAGGAATCGGCGGTTCGCATGAACAGGCTGGGGTATTTGGGCGGCTCGGAGCCGTCTTTGTACTCCTCGTTGCGGTTGGCGTAGTTCACGCCAATACAGGCAATCTTATCGGGGTAGCTAACCGGGCGTTCGTACTGAATGTCGGCCAGGTCGACGTCGGCAGTCAGGCCGGCGGCCAGGTCCTTCATCTCTTCAAGCCGCATATCGCGCATCACTTCCAGAAGGCCATCGCCTCCGCGTTTGCTGACCCGACTCCCCAAATCGATGATGCCGTCGCCATCGACCACACCAAACGAGTGATCGCCATTGATGGAGTAGCTGATAAATTTCATTTACACACTTTCCTCTGGTTTTTGAATCGGGCGGGTCGGAGCGTTAAAGTAGCAACCCGGCAGCGGAGATGCCGGTGCGCCAGCGGGATTTGACCTCGCCCCCAAATATCCTTAACATGTTAACTTGTATTGGATGCAGGCGCAACCGGCCAACGCCGTCTGCATCAACTAGCACCTTAAACCTGCAGGGATAATGAGTTCAATATGCCGCATCTGATCATTGAGCATTCCGCCAATATAGAAGACGAAAAGCTGGTCGATATGGACGAGCTTGTGCGCGTGGTGCACGAAACAGCCCTAGACACGGGCGTTTTTCCCCTGGGCGGAATACGTACTCGCTGCGAGAAACGCGACCGCTACCGCATTGCTGACGGCAATCCGGACAACTGCTTCGTGCACCTGACGGCGCGCATTGGCTCGGGTCGCGACGTGACGGTGCGACAGGCGGCTGGCGACAAAATTTTTGCCGCACTGTGCGACTTCCTCGAGCCGCTATACGAAAAGCGCCCGCTGGGCATTTCCTTTGAAATCCAGGAAGCGCACCCTGTACTGAATTTCAAGAAAAACAACATTCACGAACGACTCAAAAAAGACTAAGAGAGAATCTGACATGAGCGACACACTGCAAACCAACCTTGATCGCGCGAAGGAATACCTTAAGCGCTTTCAGGCCAAACCCATTGCGCACTACATCAATGGTGAATTTACCGACGGAACCGGCGGCAAGGTGGCAGACAATGCCACGCCCGTGGACAACAGCGTGCTGTGCCAGCTGACGGAAGGCTCGCTGGAAGACACGGATGCGGCCTGCGAAGCAGCGGCCGCGGCCTTTGAGGAGTGGGCCGCCACGCCTGGCGCCGTGCGCAAAAAACTGTTGAACCAGTTTGCCGACCGCTTGGAAGAGCGAGCTGACGAAATTGCCCTGCTGGAGTCGATGGATTCTGGCCAGTGTATTCGCTATATGAAAGCGGCCGCACTGCGCGGTGCCGATAACTTCCGCTTCTTTGCCGACAAGGCGCCCGAAGCCCAGAACGGCCATGCCCTGCATCAGGTGAATCACATCAACTACACGGTGCGCAAAGCCATTGGCCCGGTTGGCGTAATCACGCCCTGGAATACGCCCTTCATGCTGTCTACCTGGAAAATTGCCCCGGCGCTGGCAGCTGGCT